>DATKAL010000109.1:0-7141 GCA_035498135.1 Anaeromyxobacter sp. | reverse complement strand
CTCAACGAGGAGAACGGCCGCTCGGTCGCGCTCGGGCCCGGGGCGCTCGCGGTGCTGGGCGAGTGCCGCCTGAGCGGCAACGCCCGGCAGCTCCGCAACTGCCTGGAGCGGGCGGTCGTGGCGGCCGCGTCGGACCGGATCGATGGCGCCGACTTCCCCTGCGTCCGCGAGGGAGCACACGGCGCCTGTCTCCTCGAGCGGGTGGTGGCGGCCTCCGGGCCGCCCGGGGAACCGGCCGCGCCCTCGCCCGAGCCCGCCGCCGCCCGCCCGCCGCCGCCGGACGGGGCCGACGAGCGGGAGCGGGTCCGGGCGGCGCTGGAGCGGACCGGGTTCGTGAAGGCGAAGGCGGCCCGCCTCCTCGGGATGACGGTCCGCCAGCTCGGCTACCGGGTCCGGAAGTACGGCATCCCGCTGGAGAGGTTCTAGCGCCCGGCGATGGACCGGACCTCCTTCAACCGCTGCAACCTGCCGCCCTGGGTGATCGCCTCCAGCGAGTTCAACGACGACCCCCGGCCGCTGGAGCTCCAGGGCGTCCGCGCGTCGAACGCCTTCCTCTTCCGGACCCTGGACGCCATCCCGGACCCGGCCGAGCGCGCACGCCGCCTCGACGACTGGCTCTCGGTCCGCTTCCAGCTCCACCACTGGCGGGAGCAGGCCACCGCCGGCGCGCGCCGCTCGCTGCGCAACGGATACCTGCGCTTCCTGCGCGGCTGGGGGATGGACGCCGGGTCCGCCGAGGGGGCGGTGCTGAAGGGCTGGGTGGAGAGCCGGATGGGGATCTCGCCCACCTATCACCGCGGCCCGATCGAGGGGAAGGACGGCGAGGGCTATGCGCGCTACGCCCGCGATCGGATGATCGGGAGCGCCCGCACCAGCGCCATCCTCGACCAGCTCGACCTGGTCTACGCGTTCACCCAGTACGAGCTCGGCCGCACCCGCCCCGGCGAGCGCTGGCTCACCCTCTGGCGCGGCCAGCACGACGCCGGCGACCACGAGGTGCTGGAGCGCACCGGCCCGCGGGAGCAGATCGTGCGCCTCAACAACCTCTGCTCCTTCACCGACGAGCCCGAGCGCGCCTGGGAGTTCGGCTCGACCGTCTGGGAGGCACGGGTCGCCCTCCCCCGGATCTTCTGCGCCAGCTGGCTGCTCCAGGGCGTGCTCCGGAGCGAGCGGGAGGCGCTCGTGATCGGGGGGGAGATGCGCGTCCGGCGCCTGCTCGCCTGACCCGGCCCCGGGACGGTCCGGCCGCCGTTCTGCTACGCTCGCGCCGTCGGGGCCCGCATCGCCTCCGGGGGGAGGGCGGCATGAAGGTGCCGAGCGCCAGCGCCTGGCAGGACGGATTCCACGGGGACGAGCGCGCCCGCGGGCCCTCCCTCTCCGCCGTCCGCCTCGCCGCCTTCTCGCCGCAGGCCGGCTGACCACGCCATGCGCCCCCGCCCCACCGCCCTGGCCCGCCTCGCCCTCCGGCCGCTCTCCCTCGCCCTCCACCGGGCGCACCGGACCGCGCTCGGGCGCCCGCGCACCGCGCTCCTCGCGGCCGCGCTCCTCGGCGCGCTCATGGCCGGGGCTGCGACGCGGGGACGGATGGTCCTCTCCATCCGCGACATGCTCGACCCGGACGCGCCGGCGGCGCGCTGGCTCGAGGAGATGGACCGGACCTTCGGCGCCGGCCACTCGGTGGTCCTCTTCTTCTCACCCGCCGATCCCGGGGGCCGGCTCGCGCGCGAGGACCTCGCTGCGGTGCGGGAGTTCGTCGCCCGGGAGCGGGCCCGGAACCCGGCGCTCGCCGCCGCCACCACCCCCTGGGACGCGCGCCGCGCCGCCCGGGTGAACGGGCGGCTCCGGCTCGTCCCGGTGCTCGAGGGCGACGCACCCGAGGGGCTGGGGGCGCTCGCCGCCACGCCGCTGGGCGGGATCCTGACCGACCGGGCCGGCCGCGACCTCGCCGTCGAGCTGGTCCTCCGCGACTCCCCCCGGCCGACCTTCCTCGGCCGCTTCGACCCCCGGCCCATCGGCGCCCTGCTGGAGCGGGCCCAGGCCCAGGTCGGCGCCGCCCGGCCCGGCCTGGCGATCCGCCTCGGGGGCGTCGCCGCCTTCGAGTGGTACGCCCTGGTCGCGCAGCGACGGATCACGCTCCTCAACGCGGTGGTGGTGGCCCTCCTCCTCGTCCTCCTCCGGCTCCTGCTCGGGACCTGGCGGAGCGGCGTCCTCCTCACCCTGGTGATCTCCTGGGCGGGGGCGGTGGTCTACGGGGGGATGGCCCTCTCCGGCATGGGGGTCGACATCCTCTCGGCCGGCCTCTTCCTCATGCTGGCGGTGGCCGCCATCGAGGACTTCCTCTTCGTCTCCTGGGAGCGGCTGGCGCACGGGTCGTCCTGGCGGCGCGCCTTCCGCGTCCAGCTCCTGCCCGGCGCCCTGACCTCGCTCACCACCTTCATCGGCTTCGCCAGCCTCTGCACCACCGACCTCGCCCTGGTCCGCCGGTTCGGCCTCTGGGGCGCGATCGGGGCGGCGCTCGAGTGGGTGGGAACCTTCCTCCTCCTCCCCGCCCTGCTCCAGCTCGCCCCTCGCTGGCGTGCGCTGGTCGATCCAGCCCGCGCCCTCCCCCACCGCCTGGCGGAGCGCCTGGTCGCTCCGCACCTGCCGCGCGGCCTGGCCCGGGCGGTCCTGCTCCTCCTGCCGCTCGCCGCCTGGGGGGCGGCCCACCTCGACTTCACCGACTCGCCCTACGCGTTCTTCCCCGCCGGGCACCCCTATCGCGAGACGGCTGCCTACACCGAGCGCACCCGGGGGTGGTCGGGCGAGCTGCGGGTGGTCTTTCCCGAGGACGCCTCCCCGCGGGAGGTGGCGGCCGCGTCCCGCGAGCTGGCCGCCCTCCCCGGCGTGGCGCAGGTGCTCGACCCCGGCACCCTCCTCGCCGGCTGGACGGGCGGAGATCCCCTCGCCCTGCACGAGCTGGCGGCCGACCTCGCCGGCGCCGGGGGAGGGCTCACCGGCGAGGGCGGGCGGATGCGCGCCACCGTGCTCCTCTCCGACGTCCACCTCGCGGCCGTGATCCGGATCCGGGACGCCGTGGCCCGGCGGTTCCCGGAGGGCGACGGCTTCCCCGCCGGGGAGCTGGTCTCCTACGCCGACTTCGGCGCGGTCGTGCCGCGGACCCTGCTCGTCAGCCTGGGGACGTGTCTTTTCCTCGTGGGGCTCCTGGTCGCCCTGCTCTACCGGGCGCTCGGGCTGGGGTGGGGCGTCGCCCCGGTGCTCGCCTCCGCCCTCGGCCCGGCCGCCGCGCTGGTGGCGATCTGGGCCACCGGGCTCCACGTCAACGCGGTCACGGCGGCGTTCGCCAGCGTGCTCACCGGGCTCACCGGCGACAACGCGGTCCAGTTCGCCTGCGCCGCGCGGCGCGGCTCGCTGCGGAGCGCCCTCGCCCGCCGTGGCGGGGCGGCCGCCCTGGTCACGCTGGTGATGGCCCTCTGCGCCCTGACCTTCCTCGGCTCCTCCTTCGCGCCGCCCCGGCGGCTCGGCCTCCTGCTCGCGGGCGGACTGGTGGCGGCGCTGGTCGGCGACGTCTTCGTGCTGCGCGGCCTCTGGGGGCCCGAGCCCCCCGGGACGAGGGAGCAAGGGCCGCCCGGCTCGCGAGCGGCTCAGACCTCCGGCGCCGCTCCCCTCGCCACCGGCGACAGGTCCACCAGCCGGTCCGCCAGCCTCGACAGCTCCGCCACCAGGACCCGGTCGAGCTTCCTCGTCCAGCGGCGGGGCAGCCCCTCCAGGCCGTAGTAGGCCCCCGCCACCGCCCCGGCGATCGCCCCGGTGGTGTCGGCGTCGCCCCCCTGGTTCACCACCGCCACCAGGCAGTCCTCGAAGGAGCGCGTGGAGAAGAGGAAGTGGAGCACCGTCTGGATCGTGTCGACCACGTAGCCGGTGGAGAGCCCGCGGTAGGGCTCGTGTCCGAGCCTGGGCTCCTCGCGGGCGGCCTCGGCGGCGGCCGCGCGCATGCGCCCGAGCGAGAGGCCCAGGCTGGCGAGGTGGACGAGCCGCCCGAGGAGGACGCAGGCCGCGTCGGAGAGCGGGTGGTGGTGGGTGAGCCGGGCCTGCTCCACCGCCGCCCGCCGGAGCGCGGCCGGGTCGGCCAGGGTGAGGAGCGCCACCGGGAGGACCCGCATCGCCCCGCCGTTTCCCGCGTCCCACTCGCCCGGCGGCCCCTCGAGCGTCCCCTCCAGCATGAAGCGGCGGATCCCGGCGCGGCAGGTGTTCCCCACGTCGATCGGCCGGGCCCGGAGCCAGCGGGCGAGCCGCTCCGCCGCCGCGCGGGCCGACCAGCCCCCCGCGGCGTCGATCGCCTGCGCGAGGCAGACCGACATCTCCGTGTCGTCGGTCACCTGCCCCGGGCGGAGCCGGAGCCAGCCCCCCCCGGTGACCTCGTGGTGGACCCCGATCGAGGCGCGGATCTCCCCGGCGGTCATGAACTCCACCGTGGCCCCCAGGGCGTCGCCGACGGCCAGCCCGAGGAAGGCGGCCCGCGCCCGGTCGCGGACGTCGGGGAGGTGGACCGAGAGCGCCACCGGACCCGGCTCAGCCCGCCCCGCCGCGGCGCAGGCAGACGAGCCGCGTCGGGCGCCAGCCGAGCCGCTCGTAGAAGGCGAGGGCGGGCCCGTTCTCGCGATCGGCGAGGAGCTGGAGCCGGGTCGCACCCCGCTCCAGGCCCCAGGCCGCGACCGCCTCGAGGAGCCGCCGCCCCACGCCCCGGCCGCGCTCGCCCTCCACCACCACCAGGTCCTCCACCCAGACCGAGGGGGCGCCCTCCGCGGTCGAGACCACCACCTGGCCGGTGACCATCCCGATCACCGCGCCGGCGCGCTCTGCCACGCAGACCGTCCGGGCGGCGCGGTCGGCCAGCATCCGCGCCAGCCCCCGCCATTGCCGCTCCCGGTCCGGCCGGAAGTCCGCCTCGATCGAGAAGAGGATCCCGAGCAGGCCGATCAGGGCCTCGAGATCCGCCTCGCGGGCGGCCCGGACCACCACCGGCGCGGGCACGGCCGCCCCTCAGGCCGCCAGCGGCTCGAAGGAGAACGCCTCCTTCTTGCAGGTCCGGCCGCAGGCCTCGCAACCGATGCAGCCCTCGGGGTTGGCCACGGTGGCGAACATCTTGGCCGACTCCTCCTCGTCCACCTCCGCCGGCGCGAGGACCTCGTGGGCGCAGATCTTGATGCACCGGCCGCAACCGATGCAGCGCTCGCTGTCGATCGTCTTCACGAACCTGGGGGTCCACTCCCGCTTCCCGCGCGTCAACCCGGTGATGTACGCCATCGCTCGCTCCTCTCCTGCGTTCCCTGCTCCGCGATCCTGCGCCTCGCCGCCGCTCACTCCTCCGAGGGGGCGGGCGCGACCTCCCCCATGGCCTTGCGGAGCCAGGGCGGCGGCCTCCCCCGCAGCACCTGCTGCAGCTTCTCCACCACCTCGGCCACCGGCACCTCGGCCTGGGTCTTCATGGGGTGGATCCGGCGGGCCACCAGCCTCGCCGCCGCCGGCCCGCCGATCTGCTGGGTGTAGACGATGGCGCAGCCGGCGATGGCGCCCGCCCGGGCGGCGATCCGGTCCTCCTCGTCCCCGGCCCCGAGCAGCACGTCCACCCGGCCCACGGGCTCGGCCCGCTCCGGACCGATCTCCCAGAGGAAGAAGTGCGCCGCCTGGCCGAAGTGCTGGTCGACGATCTCGCCGCCGCTGCTCGTGAACGCAACGCGCATCCCGCCCTCCTTCAGTTGTGGGCCAGCTTCTGCGCCTCGCCGGCGCCGGCCTGGAGCAGGTTCGCCACCTCGAACACCAGGGCGGTCGACCCGCGGTAGCCCACCCAGACCTTGTGGTGCGCCCCGAGCCGGTCGAAGACCGGCAGACCGGTGCGGAGGTGGGCCTTGATCCCGAGCTTCTGCGCGGCCTGCCGCCCGTTGGAGTTGGCGACCAGCAGATCGGCCCCGCGCCCGGCCTCCTCGAGGTCCTCGAGGTCGCCCACCGCCACCCGGTCCGCGGGGATCGCGTCGAGGCCGCGGGTCCGGGTCGCGGCCAGGGCCGCCTGGACCTCGCAGCCCATCCCCGCCAGGAACCCGGCCATCCCCTTCAGGTGGTCGGCCTCGAGCGCCAGGGCCACCTTCTTGCGGCCGAGCTGGTAGTGGCTGTCCACCATCGCGTCCAGGAGCCGGCCCCGCCAGCGCCGCTGCCCCTCGGGCACCGGCCGGCCGCTCAGCTCCGAGAGGACCGCCACGAGCCGGTCCACCTGGGCAAGGCCGGTGAGCGAGGTGAACCCGTACGCCGGGACGCCGAAGGAGTCGCGGAGCTTCAGGGCGGCCCTGGCGAGGGAGTCTCCGACGTAGATCGTGGCGACGCTTCGCCCGGCGGAGCGGATCGCCTCGACCGGCACCCCGCCGGTGGAGAGCGGCGAGACCTCGTCGCCGACGTGGCCGTCGAGGGCGCAGGAGGGATCGGGCACCGCCAGGGCGGTGAGCCCGAAGGCCTCCACCAGCCCCTTCAGCTCCTCGACCTCGGTGGGGGTGAGGTGGGCGCCCGGGAGCAGGGTGACCTGGCCGGGGATCCGATCGCCGCCCGCGGCGAGCGTTCCCAGGATCGCCTCCACCGCCGCGGCGTAGCCCTCCTGCAGCGAGCCGCAGTAGTCGGGGGTCGAGGCCCAGACCACCGGCGTCCCGGCCAGCTCCGGGCGCTCCGCCCGGAACTGGGCGATCGCGCTGCGCACGTCGTCGCCC
This sequence comes from Anaeromyxobacter sp., assembly GCA_035498135.1. Classification (GTDB taxonomy): domain Bacteria; phylum Myxococcota; class Myxococcia; order Myxococcales; family Anaeromyxobacteraceae; genus Anaeromyxobacter. The sequence continues at coordinate 392 of DATKAL010000109.1, read as the reverse complement.
ATGGTCTCGGTGAGCCCCGAGGTCATCACCCCGACCACGCCGGGGCGGAACTTGGCGATCACCCGCCCGAGCCCCCGCTTGAGGTTCTCCCAGCCGCCCAGGATGGCGGTGTCCTCGCTCATCGCCGTGGAGTTGAGGGCGATCGACTCCTTGAAGTGGCGGGAGAGCTGGAGCCGGATGAAGGTCGAGCAGCCCTGGGCGCCGTGGAGGAGGCCGAGGAGCTGGTCGATCCCGAGGAAGGCCAGGGTGGCGCCGAGCGCGGGCGAGTTCTTCTGCGGGTTGACGGTGGCGGCCTTGGCCGGGACCTTCACCCGCGAGGCGGAGAGGTCCTCGGCGAGCAGCGCCTCGCCGTGCCGGGCGGCGGCCGCGACCGCGGCCGCCCGCTCCACCCC
>DATKAL010000108.1:0-4202 GCA_035498135.1 Anaeromyxobacter sp. | reverse complement strand
GGCCCGGAGCGCGAGGCGGCGGTCGAGCACCAGCACGGTCGTCCCGGTCGTTCCCTGGTCGATGGCGAGGACGTGCGAGGCCACGGATCACCTCCCGCGCTTCTTGCGCGACGTTCGGGGGGAGCTGGCGCGGGGGCCCGGGCGGCGGCCGTCGCGGGGCGCCCGCCCGGCGGCCGGGCGGCGGCCCGGTACGGGCAGGGCCGCGAGGAAGCGGAGCGCCTCCCCGGCGCAGCGGTCGCGCTCGACGTCGATCCCCACCAGGTGCCAGCTCTCGGGCAGGACCAGCAGCCCGGCCGGGCCGCTGCCGATCCGCCGGGCCAGGCGCCGGACGCCGCCCAGCGTCACCGTGTGATCGTGGCCGCCCGCGATCACCAGGGCCGGCGCCGCGATCCCGGGGAGCTGCCGGTCGACGTGGCGCGCCAGGGCGCCGAGCTCGGCCACCGCTCCCAGGGGGACGCCGGGAAGCCCCGGGTTCCGCGCCCGCATCTCCGCGTCCCGCACGTCGGAGCCGGACGCCTTCGGGATCACCGCGGCGCGGAGCAGCGAGGTGCGGCCGAGGAGCGCCCCGAGCCACCCCTGGAGCTGGAGCTCGAGCGCGGGGGCGAGCAGCACCAGCCCGTCCACGCGCTCCGGGCGATCGTGGGCCAGGGCGCAGGCCACCAGGGCCCCCATGGAGCAGCCCACCACGAAGGTGCGCCGCGCCCCCTCGAGCCGGGCCAGATCGTGGGCCGCCTGCGAGACCCAGCGCTCCCAGGGGACGCCCACCAGGTCGCGGGCGCTCCCCCCGTGCCCCGCCATCACCGGCGCCAGGCAGCGCATGCCCGCGCCGGCCAGCCGCTCGGCGATCGGGTGGAGCTCGAAGGTGGAGCCGGTCAGGCCGTGGAGGAGCAGGACCGCGTCCGGGCCGCCCGGGAGGTCGATCTCGCCGCCGTGCTCGAAGGCGCTCCCCACTCGGAGAGAACGGTTACCCCTCCCCGGACCGCCTTTCAACGTTTCCGGCGCCCGGGCCCCGGATTCCTGCTAAGGCAGGACCATGGCCGACAAGCCCCCCACCCCCGCGCCGCCGCCGCACGCCATCCAGATCCAGATCGACCTCGACCCGGTGACCGCCAACGGCGTGTTCGTCAACATGGCCATGGTGAACCACACCGACACCGAGTTCACCGTCGACCTCATCTACGTCCAGCCGCAGGCGCCCAAGGCCACCGTGCGCGCCCGGGCGATCACCACCCCCAAGCACATGAAGCGGCTCCTGCTCGCGATCCAGGACAACATCGCCCGCTACGAGTCTCGCTTCGGGACCATCGAGCTCGGCGACGCGCCCGGGTTTCCCTCGGGCGGGATCGTGAACTGACCCCCCGTGCGCGCGCGCTGCCCGGTCCTCGGCACCGAGCTGGCGCTCCGGGGCGCGCCGGCGCGCGTCGTGAGCCTGGTCTCCTCCGCCACCGAGACCCTCTTCGCCATCGGGGCCGGTCCCGCGGTGGTGGGGGTCTCGCCCTACTGCGCGCGCTACGTCCCGGGGCTCCGCACCCCGGTGGCGGGCGAGTACCTGGACGCGGACCCGGAGGCGATCCGGGCCCTCCGCCCGGACCTGGTCCTCCTCACCGACGGCGTCCAGCTCCCGCTCGCCCGGCGGCTCGCGGCCGCGGGGCTGCCCGCCTTCGTCCTGCCCGTCCCCCACAGCCGCTTCGGGATCCTGGAGAACGCGGTGGCGCTCGGGGCGCTGGCCGGCCGGGTCGGCGAGGCCCGCGCCCTGGCGGACCGCCTCGAGCGGGAGTGCGCGGCGCTCTCGGCCTCGGCCCCGGCGCCCCGCCCGCGCGCCTACGCCGAGCTCTGGTTCGGCCGCCACGCCCGCCGGCCGGGCGGCCGGAGCTTCGTCCACGACCTCCTCGCCCTGGCCGGGCTGGACCACGTCTTCGGCGGCGAGGCGGACGCCTACGCGTCCCTCGACCCAGCCGAGGCTGCGCGCCGGCGGCCGGAGTGGCTGGTGCTCTTCCAGGAGCCGGAGTACCCGGTCGACGCCGACCGGCTGGTCGAGGAGCGGGGCTGGCAGGGGCTCGTCGGCCGCCGGATCGTCCGCTCCACCGTGGACCGCGGGCGGAACCTCATCCACGACGGCCCCTCCTTCGTGGAGACGGCACGCTGGCTGCGCGAGGAGGTCTGCGCCGTGTTAAGTCCTCCCCCATGACCAAGCCCACCCTCGTCTACTTCCCTTCCCGCGGCCGGGCCGAGGTGATCCGCCTCGTCCTGGCGGAGGCGGGCGTCGACTGGCAGGAGCACCCGGTCGGCAAGGGGACGCCCCCCCGCGACGGCCGGCCCACCGACTTCGCGGCGCTGAAGGCCTCCGGCGACCTGCCCTTCGAGGCGGTGCCGGTCTGGGAGGAGCCGGGAGGGTTCCGGCTCGCCCAGAGCCTGGCCATCGTGAACCACCTCGGGCGCACGCACGGGCTCCGCGGCCGGACGCCGGCCGAGGCGGCGCAGTGCGACCAGTGGCTCGGGGCGATCGAGGACGTGCGCGGCGAGCTGCGCAAGATCTCCGCCGCCGCGCCGCCCGAGCGCGCCGCGGTCCGGTCCGAGCTTCGCACCGCCGTCCTGCCGCGCTGGCTCGGGTTCCTCGACCGGCTGCTGCGGGCCAACCGGGGCGGCGCGGGGTTCGCGGTGGGCGAGGGGTGCAGCGTGGCCGACCTGGCGCTCTACTACCTGCTCGAGCTGGTCCGCGACAACGGCCTGGGCGAGGCGATCGACCGTTACCCGGCCCTGGTGGAGCACGCCCGGCGGATCGCCAGCCGGCCGCGGATCGCGGCCTACCTGGCGTCGGCGCGCCGGCCCGCCTTCGTGCCGCTGCCCTCCTAGCGGGTTCCCGGCCGGCCGGTCCGCGCCGCGGCCGGTCGGCCCGCGTCCTGAACGCCCGTGCCGGGGCGAGCTGCGCCCTTTCGCACCCTTGCACGCGGCACGCGCGCTGCTCTCCCCCGCTCGCCGGCCCGCGCCTCGCGGGCCGTGGAACCGAACGAACGGAGAACGGGATGAGCGACACGAACGCAAGACGGCTCGCGGTCTACGCGGTGCCGGAGAGCAAGGACGGCGAGAAGCGGTTCTGGCCCAAGATCGGGGCCGCGTACACCAATCGGGACGGCAGCATCACGCTCGTGCTGGATGCCCTGCCCATCGGCACCAACCGGCTCCAGGTGCGGGAGCCGAAGCTCTCCGCCGAGGGCCACCCCGGAGCGAACGGCTCCGCGCGGCGCGACCTCGAGACCGTCGAGGTGCGGCCGTGAGGCCCGCGCGGGGGATGGTGCTCGCCGCCGGCCTGCTCGCCGCCAGCCCGGCGCTCGCGGCCAAGAAGCCGCTCTCGGCCGCGGACCGGATCGACGTCAACCGCGCCGCGGTGACCGAGCTCATGCGGCTCCCCGGCCTCGGGGTGAAACGCGCCCAGGCGATCGTCGCCTACCGGGCGAAGCAGCCCTTCCGCAGCCCGGACGACCTGCTGGCGGTGAAGGGCATCGGGCCCTCATGGGTCGCACGGGTGCGGGCGAACCTCACCTTCGCGGCGGCCCCGCCGGCCACGGCGCCGGCGAGCGCCGCGGGCGCCCAGGCCGCCGCCGCGCCGAAGAAGTAGCGCGGTCCGGGCGGCTCCCACGCCCCCACCCGCGGCGTGCCGCGGGTGGGGCTTCGCCTTGGTCGCGCGTGGAACCCGGCCGCCCGGCCGAGGGCGCCCCCCCGGGGCACCGCGCGGATCGCGCTCGGCCGCAGGCCTTCGCGGACCCTGGGCGACGCGGTGCTTGACAGGCTGGCCGCCGCTTCGCTACTCCGGGAGCAAGCTGTACGGCTCGGAGGAACAGGGAAGCCGGTCCAAGTCCGGCGCGGTCCCGCCACTGTAGCCGGGGTGAAGGTGCCCTCGAGGTGATCACCACTGCCGCGGCAGCTCGCGGCGGGAAGGTGGAGGGCGCGACGCGGAACGGGCTGTCCCGCGACCCCGGAAGCCAGGAGACCTCCCTCCGGGTCCGCCGCGAATGGCTCGCGGCTCGTGACGTTCTCGGGTCCGAAGGAGACCCGACGAATTGGTCCGCTGGCTTCCGTTCACCCGTGGCGCTTGCGCCCTGGCCTGTGCCGTCGCGCTCGACGCGCGCGCCGGCGATCCGCCGCCCGGCCCCGGGGCTGCCGAGGCCGAGCCCGGTCCGGCCCCCGCTCCGGCCAGCTCCCCG
>DATKAL010000107.1:0-2608 GCA_035498135.1 Anaeromyxobacter sp. | reverse complement strand
GGCCTCGAGCTGGTCGAGGGCGGCGTCCCAGGAGAATCGCTCGGCGGTGGCCCGGCCCCGCTCGGCCAGGGTCCGGGCGCAGGCGGGATCGAGGAGCACGGTCGCGAGGGCGTCCCCCAGGGCGGCGGCCGAGCCCGGGGGGGCCATGGCGCAGTTCCAGCCGGGCCGGGCGTAGGTGGTGACGCCCCCGCAGTCGGTGGTGATCACGGGCACCCCCGAGGCCATCGCCTCGATGGGCGGCAGGGGAAACGACTCGTAGCGGGAGGTGAAGAGGAAGGCGTCGTGGGCGCGGTAGAGGGCGGGCAGCTCCCCCTGCGGCGGCGAGACCACGTTCGCGAAGGGGAAGGGGGCGGCCGGGATCCGCACCGGCACCTGGCTCACCCAGGTGAGCTCGAGCCCGGGGACCCGGGCGTGGGCCCGGCGCACCGCCTCCAGGGCGGTGGGGAAGTCCTTGAACCCGAGCGACGGGTTTCCCACCAGGAGCACGCGCTGGCGGCGCGGGTGGCCGTCGGGCCGGAAGGCCTCGAGGTCGATCCCGTTGACCACCACCCCGATCCGGCGGCCGGACCGGCGAGCGAGCAGGCCGCCGACGTGGGGCGAGACCGCCGCCATGGGGACAGGCAGCCGGAGGGCGGCGTCGAACTGCGCCTCGAGCTCGGCCCCGCGGGGCCCCGGCGGCACGTCGCCGAAGACCAGCTCGTGCCCCTGCTCGAAGGAGAGGACCGGGTGGCCCGCCACCGCCCACTCGAAGAGGTTCTGGAACCAGCCCACCACCACCACGTCCGTGTGCGGCACCGCCCTCCGGGCCCGCTGCCCCGGATCGCGGAGGACGATCTCCTCGTCGGCCGCGACGTCGGTCCAGGGGGGGAGGGCGCGCTCCGCGACCGGGCTCCGGATCACCGTCCGGACCCGGTGGCCGCGGGCCCGCAGGCGGCGCACGTGCTCGACCAGGATCTTCATCCCCCCTGTCACGTGGTGGTGGGGGAGGACGTAGGTGACGTCGAGGGGGCGGCGGGGGGGAACGGGTCTCGACCAGACGTCGTCGGCGCGGTGCGCCGGCGGCGGAGGCTCGGGCGGAGACAGGCGGTCGGCGTGGGCGCGGAGGCTGGGCATGGCGATCCGCCCCCCGGCGGTGCAGCCGGCGCGCCAGCCCGAGGGGTCTCGCAACCGGCCGTTCCCACTCGCCTCGGGGCCCGCCAGCGGCCTGACGGCAGCGCGGCGCGGAGGGCGGCGTCAAGGCGCTGGCGGTCGGGCCTGGACGGTTTGCCCAGGGATTCCGGCCCATTCGCCGGCGGTCCCCCTGGCGCCGCCGTTGCAAACGCCTCCCGCGACACGGCCCGCCGGCACGCCCGGCGCGGGCCAGGAGCGACCCCATGGAGAGGACCGGGCGCGAGGATCGGCGCGCGCTTCACATCCTGCACACGGCGGCGGGGCTCGGCGACGCCGAGCCGGCCGGCCCCCTCGCCCGCGAGCTCTCGGCTCGCCTGGCGCGCCGCGGCCACCGGGTGACGCTGGCGACGGGCCCCGAGGTCTCCGGCCTGCCGCTCGGGCCGGGCGTCGAGGTCCGGACCTTCGCCGTCCAGGGTGGCCTCGCCGGCGGGCTCGCCGGCGCCGACCTGGAGCGGTACGCCGGCTTCCTGCAGGGCGGCGGCTTCGACGTGGCCGCGCACCTCGGCGCCGAACGGTGGTCGACCGACGTGGCCCTCGCGGCGCTCGAGGCGACCCGGGCGCGGCGCGTCAACGTGCTCGTCCCCTGCGGCTATCCCGGGCTCGGGCCCGACCTGGCGCCGCGCGCTCCCGCCTTCGAGGGCTACTACCGGCGCGTGCTCCCCGGGCTGCTCGCGGGCTTCGACGCCTGCGTCTACGCCGCCGAGGACGGGCCGGAGGCCCGGCTCGCCGTCCGGCGCGGGGTGGTGAACGGCCGGGTGATCCCCGCCCGGGCGCCGGACGAGGCCGCCTGGGAGCGGATCGCCGACGCCTACGAGGCGCTCTACCTCGAGCTCGTGGCCCGCCGCGCCGCGCCCGCCGAGGCGCCCGCGGCCGCGCCGCCGCGGACGACCGTGTTCGTCCTCACCATCGGGGATCCGGTGCTGGCCCGCTGCGAGGAGGCGCTGGCCCGCCAGGACGTCCGCGGGTTCCTCGTCGACCCGATCCGGAACGTGCGCCCCTTCCACCGCGCGGCGCAGGAGATGATCCGGCGCGCCGGGACCGAGTTCTTCATCCAGGTGGACGAGGACATGATCCTCGTGCCCCACGCGGTCCGGCGGATGGAGCAGGTGCTGGCCGCCGCCCCGGACGACGTGGGGATGATCTGCTTCCCGCTGTTCGACGAGGACCGCGACCGGGTCATCCAGGGGATCAAGATCTACCGGACCGCCCTCTTCCGGGGGCTCGAGGCCCGGGACCGTCGGGCGAGCGAGATCGACCTGCTCGAGCAGCTCTGCGACCGCGGCGGCCGCTGGATCCTCTTCCCCGAGGTGATGGGCCTGCACGGGACCCTCTACACGCCCGAGTCGATCTACCTCCGCTACAAGACGATGTACGAGAAGGACGTCAAGGTCTGGAACCTGGTGACCGGGGACCTCCGGCGGAAGGCGGAGGCCTTCCG
>DATKAL010000106.1:0-5249 GCA_035498135.1 Anaeromyxobacter sp. | reverse complement strand
GCTGGACGTGAAGGCGGTCTACGAGAACCCGGCCGCCACCGTGACCGTCGCGGTGGCCGGCCCGCTCACCAAGCCCGAGGTGCACATGAGCTCCCAGCCGGCCCTGGACGACTCCCAGATCGCGCTCCTCATCGCCACCGGCCGGACCGACATCAAGCCCGCGAGCAGCGGCGGGAACCAGGCGCTCACCGGGCAGGACGTGGGGAACGCCGCGCTGGCGGCGCTCTCCACCCAGGCCTTCCAGGACCTGGTCTCCAACCGGTTGCCCGTCGACACGGTCAGCCTCGACCCCTCCCAGCTCCGCGCGGGGAAGGTGGTCAATGACAAGGTCTACGTGGGCTACATCCGCCGCTTCGACGCCCGGCCCGAGCTGGGGGAGAACACCAACGAGGTGCGGCTCGAGTACCGGATCGGGAAGGGCTGGAACTTCGAGTCCCGCTACGGGGACGCGAACACCGGGGGCGCGAGCCTGGTCTGGACCAAGGACTACTGAGGGGCAGGGGGCCGCCCCCGGAGCAGCCGGCCGGCGGCCACCGCCCAGAGGACCAGGGCGAGGCCGAGGAAGAGGAGGAGGGAGGCGAGGTCGCTCCGGGCGAAGGCGGGGAAGCGGGCCGAGAGGTCGACGGCCTCGAGGAGCCGGCGGGTCGGCTCGGTGAGCTGCATGAGCGCCACCGACATCCCCGCCACCGAGGCGCCCGCGATCAGGCCCGAGCTGAGGAGCACCCCGGGCCCGCTCTCCTCCTCGGCCACGGTGCGGGCCTTCGGGCCGCTCCGCTCCGCCAGCCAGCGCACCATCCCGCCCACCATGATGGGGGTCGAGGTGGAGAGGGGGAGGTAGACGCCGACCGCGAAGGCGAGGGAGGAGAGCCCGCACAGCTCCAGCACCACCGAGACGAAGGCGCCGATCAGCACCAGGCCCCAGGGCAGCCTCCGGGACATGATCCCGTCGATGATGAAGGACATGAGCATCGCCTTGGGGGCGTTGAACTTGGCGACCCGCTCGCCGTCGTCGCGGACCGTCACCGCCCCGTTGATGCCCGGGTCCTCCACGTAGCGGATCCGGCCGATGTCGTCGACCAGGTACTTGCCGGCCGGGACGGCGCCCTCCGGCTCGGCCAGGCGCAGCACCCGGTACTCGCCCCGGTCGCGGTCGGCGTCCGGGCCACGCAGCCGGGTCCGCTCGTGGAGGGCGGCCGGGTCGGCGCGGAACCCGGGGAAGTCCCGGTGCGCGTAGACGGTGCTGGCGTCGTTCAGCTTGAGGAGCACGAAGCCGATCACCAGGGCGGAGGAGACCGTCCCCACCAGGATCGCGACCTGCTGCCGCCAGGGGGTGGCGCCAACCAGGTAGCCGGTCTTGAGGTCCTGGGAGGTGCTGCCGCCACTCGAGGCGGCGATGCAGACCACCGCGGCGATGGAGAGGGCGGCGAACTTGTGGACCGGCGTCACCCAGCCGAGCGCCAGGAAGGCGAGGCTGGTGAGGAGCAGGGTGGCGACCGTCATCCCGGAGATGGGGTTCGAGGAGCTCCCCACCTCGCCGGTGAGCCGGGAGCTGACGGTGACGAAGAGGAAGCCGAAGACCACGATCAGCGCCGCCCCGAGGAGGTTGATCTTGAGGGAGGGAGCCAGGGTGCAGGCCACCACCACCCCGGCCGAGCCGAGCAGGACGATCCAGCCGGGGAGATCGCGATCGGTGCGCGGCCTGCCGAGGGCCGCGGCGCTCGCGTCGCGGAGCGTGGCGAGCCCACGGACCGCCCCCCCCACGATGGTGGGGAGGGAGCGGGCGAGGGAGATGATCCCGCCCGCGGCCACCGCCCCGGCGCCGATGTAGAGCACGTACTGGTGCCAGATCTGGTCCGGGCTCATGTCCCGGATGAGCGTGGTGGCCGGGTAGACCGGGGAGGTGGCCCCCGAGCCGAAGAGCTTGATGGCGGGCATGAGGACGAGCGAGGAGAGGATCCCCCCCGCCCCCATCACCAGCGCGATCCGGGTCCCGATGATGTAGCCCACCCCGAGCAGCTCGGGCCCCACCTCGAGGGAGAGGTTGCCCCCGTCGTACCAGCGGCCGAACACGCGCTCCGGGATGTCCTTGAAGAGGGCGAAGGCCTTGTAGCCGAGGGCGAAGACCGCCCCGATCCCCAGCCCGGCGAAGACGGTCCGGGCGGTGGTCCCCCCCTTCTCGCCCGAGATGAGCACCTCGGCGCAGGCGGTGCCCTCCGGGTAGGCGAGCTTCCCCGCCTCCTTCACGATGTGGGCGCGCCGGAGCGGGATCATCATCAGCATCCCGAGCAACCCGCCGAGGACCGAGACCAGGATCACCTGGCCGACCTCGAGGTCGAAGCCGAGGATGAGGAGCGCCGGCATGGTCACCCCCACGCCGAAGGCGATCCCCTCGCCGGCGCTGCCCGTGGTCTGGACGATGTTGTTCTCCAGGATCGAGGCCCGCCGGGTCTTGAAGGCGCGGGAGAAGGCGCGGAACAGGGTGATGGAGAGCACCGCCACGGGGATGCTCGCGCTCACGGTGATCCCGACCTTGAGCACGAGGTACATGGAGCTCGCGCCGAAGAGGATCCCGAGGAGCGCCCCGACCACCACCGGCCCGAAGGAGAGCTCGGGCAGCTCCTGCCCGGCGGAGACGAAGGGGGCGTGGCCGGAGGGCGCGGGCGCGGGCGGGGGCGGGCTGGCGGGCGGGGCGGCGGTCGGGGCGGCCTGGGAGCGGGACATGGGGGCGGACCTCGGGCGGAGCCCTGGAGCGGTGCGAGGCAGAGCACGTACCCGAGGGCGGGGTCGATCACCAGCGCCGTGCGGCACCCGCCCCGAGCGGGCGGCCGGCCCGGGGAGATCAGGGGCGGGCGGGAGCGGCGCCGCCCGGCGTCGGCGCGCGCGGCGCGGCGCGGGCCACGCGCCACAGCTCGCGGCCGAGCCAGAGGGCGAGCAGGAGCCAGAGGAAGGTGCGGACCACCGCGTCCCGGTGGAACACGTGGTCGCGGAACCAGGGCTCCCAGCGACGGGCGCGGACCTCGAAGGCGACGTGGAAGTCGGCCACCGAGACGGCCGCCAGCGGGAAGAAGAAGCCGGCCGGGGCGGCGGCGAGCGCGCCCGCCAGGAAGCCGTAGAGCGCGTACTGCGGGCTCCAGATCTTGTTGGTGGCGATCCAGGTCACCAGCGCCAGCGCCGTCCCGAGCCGCACCGCCCGGGCAGCCTCGCCGCCGGCGCGCGCCGCGCGGAAGGCGGCCGCCCCGGCGAGGGCGGTGGCGAGGAGCAGCGGGCCGGTGGAGAGGAGGGCGAGGAGCGGGCCGCGCTCGACCTGGAGGGCGTCCCAGATCGAGTTCTCCGCGCCGCGCGTGGCGTTGAACCGGAAGAACCAGCTCCAGGCGTCCGGGGCCGCCAGGGCGAGGGGGAGGTTCACCGCCAGGATCACCGCCCCGAGCGCGCCGGCGAAGGCGAGGAGGGGACGGCGGGGCGGGCGGGCGCCGAGCGCGGCCAGCGCGGGCGGGACGAGCGTCCCGGGGAAGAGCTTGGCGGAGATCCCGAGCCCGGCGAGGGCGCCGCTCGCCCCCGCCCGCTCCCGCTCCAGCGCCCAGGCGGAGAGCGCGAGCAGGGCGATGGGGAGGAGGTCCCAGTTGAGCCCGGCGTAGTAGACCAGCGCCGGGGTGGCGGCCAGCCACCAGGGAGCGGTCCCGCGCGTGCGCCAGAGCGCGAGCAACGCCACCGCCAGGCACAGCGCGAGGAAGAGGTAGGTGGCGGTGAAGTGGCCGAGCGCCCCGCCGGGCGCGAACGAGGGCAGGTAGAGCGCGAGGCCCAGCAGCACCGGGTACTCGATCCGGTCCTCGAGGTAGGGGAGCGGCCGGCCACCGCCCAGGTACCGGTCGCCGTGCATGGCGATGATGTCCGAGTAGCAGTGGTGCTCGAAGGCCCAGATCCGGTAGTCGGCTCCGGTATGGGCCGTGCCCCGGGCGACGTTCAGGTACCCGATCGCCAGCCAGAGGGCGGCGAGCGCGAGCGGCCAGCGCGGGCGCGCCGGGCCCGCTGTCGAGGGGAGGCTCAAGGCGAGGGAAGCTAGCACAGGGGCGCGGCCGCCGGGCGAGCGGGGACGCCCGCGCTCGGCTAACATGGCGCCGGTGCCGACGCTCCAGTCCCTCACCGCGCGCCTCGCCGACCTGGTCTCGCGCACCGGCCAGGCGGCGCCGGCCGTGCTCTTCTTCGCCACCTTCGTCGAGCACGTGTTCCCGCCCTTCCCGGGCGACTTCCTGGTGGTGCTCGGCTCCTGGTACGCGGTCCACGGGGCCATCTCCTGGCCGCTCGCCCTCGCCGTCCTCACCCTCGGGGCGGTGGCGGGGGCCTGGGTGGACCACGCCCTCGGGCGCTCCCTGGGCCGGCGCATCGACCGCGGCGCGGCGCGGCGCGGCCCCCTCACCGTCGAGCGGCTGGCCCGCTTCGAGGCCACCTACCGCCGCTACGGCGTGGGGATCCTGCTGGCGAACCGCTTCCTCCCCGGGATCCGCGCCTTCATCTTCCTGGCGGCGGGGGCGAGCCGGATCCCCCTCGGGACCACGCTCCTCTTCGGCGGCCTCTCCGCGCTCGCCTGGAACGCGCTCCTCCTCGCCGCCGGGGCGTTCGTGGCGAGGAGCGTGGACGAGCTGGTGCTCCTCTTCGACCGCTACACCGCCGTCGCCTGGGTCGTGCTGGCGCTCGCGGGCCTGGTCGTGCTCGTGATCGCCCTCCGCCGGCGGCGGGCCGCCCGGGCCGCCCCGGAGGGGCGGTGACGGCGCTCCTCGCGGCGCTGGCCCTCGCGGCGCTGCCGCAGGGGTCGGTCCGGTACCGGGTGACGCTCGCCGGCGAGCCGGTGGGCGTGGCCGCCCTCGAGATCCGCTGCGCCGCGGGGGCCTGCCGCGCGGTCTACCAGGTCGAGCTGCGCGGGCCGGCCGAGGCGGGGGGCGCCCTCTCGAGCCGGCGCGTCGAGGTCGAGGTGGACCGAGCCGGGCGCTACCGCGGCGGGCGGCTGCGCGCGGTGGCCGACGGGGCGGAGCGGGCGCGCTCCGGGCCGGCGGGCCGGGTCCCCTCCGCCCTCGCCGAGGTGGTGCTGGCGGCGGCCGCCCGGGCCGGGGAGGCCTGCGCCGACGGCTTCGAGGAGGAGGGCGGCCGGGCGATCCGGGCCTGCGCCCGGCCGGACGGGCCGGTCCTGCGCGCGGAGGTGGACGGCACCCGGGAGACGATCTGGCCGGGTCGGGATGGGTTCCCGGCCGAGGTCC
>DATKAL010000105.1:0-9577 GCA_035498135.1 Anaeromyxobacter sp. | reverse complement strand
ACACCCTGAACCCCGTCCCGCTCGTGCTCGCCGACCCCGACCTCCGGGGGGCGAAGCTCCGGGCCAAGGGCGTGCTCGCCGACGTGGCGCCCACCGCGCTCCAGGTGATGGGCCTCCCCCAGCCCCGAGAGATGAAGGGGCTCGGGATGCTGGTGCGCTGATGGTCCCGGCGAAGACCGTGGCCCGGCCCCGCGGCCTGCGGGGCCTCCTCGACGCCGTCCTCGACCTCGTCTACCCGCCCCGCTGCGCGGCCTGCGGCGAGGGCGCCGACGGCGCCTTCTGCGCCACCTGCGCCGAGGCGATCGAGGCCGTGCCGCCCGGTTGCGGGCGCTGTGGGCAGCCCGGGCCGGACCCGACCTGCGGCGCCTGTCTCTCCCACCCGCCCGCCTTCGAGAGGGTGCGCGCCGGCGGGCTCCTGGGCGGTCCCCTGGCCGACGCCATCCACGCCTTCAAGTACGGCCGGCGCCCGGCGCTCGCCCGCCCGCTCGGGGCCTGGCTGGCGGCTCGCGTCTCCCTCCCGCCGGCAGCGGTGATCGTCTCCGTGCCGCTCGGGCGGGCCCGCCGCATCGCCCGCGGCTACGACCAGGCCTCCCTCCTCGCCGACGCCCTGGCGCGGGAGGCCGGGGCGGGCGGCCGCCGGCTGCGCGGGGTGCTCCGCCGCATCCGGGAGACGCCGCCGCAGGTCGGCCAGGGCCGGGCGGAGCGGGCCAGGAACGTGGCCGGGGCCTTCGTGGCCAGCGCCGCCGCCGCCGGACGGGACCTGGTGCTGGTCGACGACGTGGTCACCACCGGCGCCACCGCCGACGCCGCCGCGGCCGCGCTCCGCCAGGCGGGGGCCCGCTCGGTCCTCGTCCTCGCGCTCGCCAGGGCGGAGTGAGAATCGCCGCCGCGCCTCGCGTTACACTCGATCCTTCGATGATCGCCCGCCCCGCCGCCCTGCTCGCGCTCCTCCTGGCCGCCCCCTCCGCCGCCCGGGGCGACGCGCTCGACCTGCCGGTGCCCGCCGGGCGCGATCTCGTCGCCGAGCGGCTCGCCGCGGCGGTGGCGAGCCTCGACCAGGACCGGCGCGGGCCCCGCGGCCTGGCGGCGATCGCCCGGCTGGCCGAGCTCGAGGACGACCTCCCGGAGCTGGCCCGCGCGGCGGGCGCCTACGGGCGCGTCGCCGAGGACCCGGCGGCCGACCCGGAGGTGCGGGCGGCGGCCCGCTACCGGCTGGCGGCGGTGGAGCGGGCCCGCGGCAACCCCCGCAGGAGCGAGGCCCAGGTCCGCCAGCTCGGCTTCGTCGGCGCCTGGCGGGTCGCCGGGCCCTTCGACGACGAGGGGAAGCGCGGGCTCGAGGCCGTCTACCCGCCGGAGCAGGGGCTCGACCTCTCCGGCCGCTGGCCGGGCAAGGTGCGCGAGGTGGGGTGGCGCCTCCTGCCCGACGAGGCCTTCGTGCGCGGGCTCGTGCACCTCGGGGCCACGCTCCGCCCCGCCCGCGAGGTGGTGGCGTACGCGCTCGCCGGGGTCGAGGCGCCGAGGCAGGCGCGGGTGCAGCTCTGGCTCGGGGCGAGCGGCGCGACGAAGGTCTGGGTGAACGACGTCCTGGTCCTCTCCGACGCGACCTACCACCCCGTCCGCCTCGACCAGCGGGGCGTCCAGGTCACGCTCCGCAAGGGGCCGAACCGCGTCCTGGTGAAGCTCTGCCAGCAGGACGGGCGGATGGGCTTCCACCTCCGGCTGACGGATGCCGACGGCGGCGGGCTGGCGCTCGCCCCCGCCGACCCCGCCGCGGTGGGAGAGGGCGCCGCGCCCGCCCCGAAGCCCCTGGAGGACGACCTCGCCCGGCTGGAGAAGCGGGCCCGGGCGGCGGCCGGGAGGGGGCCGGCGGCGGCGCGGGCGGAGGCCGAGGCGCGCCTCGACCTGGCGCTGGCGCTCTGGCTGCGGGCGGCGGGCGACCGGGAGGAGCGGCGGGCGCAGGTGGAGGCGGCCCGCGCCGCCGCGCTGGCGCCGGCCTGGGTGGAGGCTCAGCTGGAGGCGGCCCGGCTCGAGGAGGAGCACGGGCCGAGGCGGGAGCGGATCGACGCCGCCCTGACGGCTTTGCCCGAGGACCCGGCCGCGCTCCGCGCCCTGGCCCAGGAGGAGCTGGACCAGGACCGGCCGCAGGAGGCGGCGCGCCTCCTCGTGAGGGCGGTGCGGGCCGCGCCGGGGTGGCCCGAGGCGCGCGTGGCCCTGGCCGAGGCGCTGGAGCGGGCCGGGCTCGCGGTGCGGTCGGCCCGGCTCGCGGCCGCGACCGCCGCGGCCTTCCCCACCGTCCCCGCGGCGGTCCGCGCCGCCGCCCGGGCGGCCCGCCGGCTGGGCCGGAGCGACGAGGCCGCCGCCCGGCTGCGCACGCTCCTCGCCCTGCGGCTCGACGACGGCGAGGCGCGCGCCGGGCTGGTCCAGCTCCTCGTCGAGCGGGGCGACGTCGCCGGGGCGACGGCCCTCCTCGCGGAGGGGATCCGGCTCGATCCGTCGGACGTGCCGCTGCGCCTCCGGGCCGCGGACCTGCTCGCCGCCAACGGGCGCGCCGAGGAGGCGGAAGCGCGCTTCGAGGCGGCGCTCCGGATCGCCCCCGAGGACGGGGACGCGCTCGAGCGGCGGGGCCGGGCGCGGCTCGCCCTGGGCAAGGCCCGGGAGGCGGCGGCCGATCTCCGCCGGGCGCTCGCCCTCCGCCCCCAGAGCCCGGAGCTGAAGGAGCTGGTCCGGAGCCTGGAAGCGGCCGACGACCGGTTCGAGCGCCCCTACCTGCTCGACGCGCGCGCCCTGGCCGCCCAGGCCCCGGTGGCCGGCCCGGACGACGACGCCCTGGTCCTCGGCGAGCTCAAGGTGACCCGGGTCTTCCCCTCGGGCCTCTCCGCCACCTTCAACCAGGAGGTGGTGAAAGTGCTCGACGCGCGGGGCGCCGACGCCTTCCGCCGCCACACGCTCTCCTGGTCCCCCGACCGCCAGGAGGTCCACCTGGAGCGGGCCCGGATCCTGAAGCCGGACGGGACGGTGGTCGAGTCGCACGAGGAGAGCGAGCGGAGCGCGAGCGAGCCCTGGTACCGCCTCTACTACGACACGGTGGTCCGGTCGCTCTCCTTCCCGGCGCTCGCCCCGGGGGACGTGCTCGAGCTCGCCTGGCGGGTGGAGGACGTCGCGGGGGAGAACCTCCTCTCCGACTACTTCGGCGACCTCACCTTCGTCGACGAGACCGCCCGGAAGGCGCGCTTCGAGTACGTGCTCCTCGTCCCGGCGGCGCGCGCCATCTTCTCCAACGCGCCCGAGGGGGTGACCCACCAGCAGCGCGCCCTCCCCGACGGCACGGTCGAGCACCGCTGGTCCGCCCGCGACGCGCCCCGGATCGACCTCGAGCCGGGGATGCCGGGCTGGAGCGAGGTGGCCCGGTTCGTCCACGTCTCCACCTCCTCGAGCTGGGCCCAGGTGAACCGGTTCTACTGGGGGCTGGTGAAGGACCAGCTCCGCCCCACCGCCGAGGTCCGGGCCGAGGCGGAGCGGCTCGCCCGCGCCGCGCTGGGGAGCGGGGTCGGTCCCCGGATCGCCCAGGCGGAGGGCGGCCCGCCGCTCCCGCTGGCGGCCGGGCTCGACCGGGAGGCGCGCAGGACGGTGGTGCAGGCCCTCTACGACTTCGTGGTCACCCAGACCCGCTACGTCGGGCTCGAGTTCGGGATCCACGGCTACAAGCCGTACCGCGTCGACCAGGTGCTGGCCCGGCGCTTCGGCGACTGCAAGGACAAGGCGAGCCTCCTCCACGCGCTCCTCGAGGCGGTGGGGATCGACTCGCGCCTCGTGCTCCTGCGCACCCGGCGGCTGGGGCGCCTCCCCGAGGCCCCGGCCTCGCTGGCGATCTTCAACCACGCCATCCTCTACGTCCCCGAGCTCGACCTCTGGCTCGACGGCACGGCGGCGTTCACCGGCTCGCGCGAGCTCCCCGCCGAGGACCGAGGGGCGACCGCCCTGGTCGTGAGCCCGGACGGCCCCCCGCGCTTCGGGACCGTCCCGGAGGCGCCCCCGGAGGAGAACCGGGTCGAGAGCCGGTTCGAGGTGGCGCTCGCGGCCGACGGGACCGCGGCGGTGGAGGGGGCCTGGCGGGTGAGCGGCGCCGAGGCCCCCGCCTACCGCCGCGCCTACCTGGTGGACGGCGAGCGGCGCTCCCAGCTCGAGCAGACCCTCAACCGCTCCTTCCCCGGGGTGAAGGTGGAGGAGGTCTCGGTCTCGGACCTCTCCCGGCTGGAGGAGGACGTGACCATGCGCTTCCGCCTGGCGGTGCCCAGGTTCGCTCAGCCGGACGGGGCCGGCCTCCGCTTCACCCCGTTCGGCGGGAGCCGCGGGTACACCGACGCCTGGACCCCGCTCTCGTCCCGGCGCCACGACCTCGAGCTCGGCAACCCGGTCGAGGTCCGCTTCTCCTACCGGACCGTGCTCCCGGCCGGCTGGCGGGTGGTGGAGCTCCCCGAGCCGGCCAGCGCGGACGGGCCGCTCGGCGGGTTCGAGATCCGCTACCGGGCAGAGGAGGGGGCGGTCGTCACCGAGGGCCGGGTCACCGTGAAGGTCAGCCGGATCCCGGTCAAGGACTACCCCGGCTTCCGCGACCTGGCGGCCCGGATCGACCGGGCCTTCGCCCGGAAGGCGCGCGTCGCTCCGGCCGCGCCGGCGGCGCAGGTGTCCGGATGAGCGGCCGCGCGTGCCTCGCCGGGGCGGCGCTGCTCGCCCTCGCCCTCGGCTGCTCGGGTCCGCGCGCCCCCGCCCGGGAGGGCATCACCGCCCTGGTGGAGCGCGGCGACGTGGAGCAGGCCGGGGCGCGCCTCACCGAGGGGGACGCCTGGTCGAGGCTCGGAGCCGCGCTCCTCGCCCACCGCGCCCTCGACGCCGAGGGCGAGGTCCGCAGCCTCCTCGCCGCCGTCGGGGCCGCGCCCGGCGATCCGGTGGCGCTCGTGGCCCTGCGCCGCCTCGCCGCCGTCTGCGAGGTCTCGCCCTCCCGGGCCGCCCAGGTGGACGCCGGGCTCACCGGCCTGCTCGCCACCGGCCGCCTCGGCGGGCTCGCCGCCTACCGCGCCCGGGTGGCCCGCGCGGTGGCCGCCGAGACCCGCAGCGACCACGAGGCGACGGCCGCCCGGCGCCGCGAGAACGGGGCGGTCTCGGCCTGGACGTTGGTCGGCCCGTTCGGCCGCCTCCCCGCCCTCGACTTCGACGCCCTCGAGCCCGAGACGGGACCGCTCCCCGCCTCGGTGCCCGGCCGGCCCGGGGAGCCGCTGGTGCCGGCCCGCACCCTCCCCGCCCCAGACGGGAGCGCCAGCCTGGAGGGAGAGCCGGTCGACGGCGACGTCTTCCTGCTCGCCACCGACGCCACCCTCGCGCAGGGCGGGCGCTACCTGCTCACGCTCGGCACCGCCATGTCGGCGCGGCTGGTGGTGGACGGCGCGGTGCTCTTCCAGCGGCGCGCCTTCGCCGCGCCGGCGCCGGGCCTGGTTCACCTCCCGCTGGCGCTCGCCGCCGGCCGCCACCGCATCGCGGTGAAGCTCTCCCGGGCCGGCCCGCGCACCGGCCTCCTGGTGGCGCTGTCGCGCGAGGACGGGGCGCCCTCCGACGCCGTCTTCGCGCCGGCCGGGCCCGGTCCGGGCCCCGAGGTGGCGGCCCGGCCGGTCCCGGCCGCGCCGGTGCTCGGCGCCCGCGCCCTGGCCGCCGCCCTCGAGCCCGGCGCCGGGCCGGTGCTCGCCCGTCTCCTCGCCGCCCAGGACGCGCTGGGGAGCGAGGACCGCGAGGCCGCCAAGGCGCTCCTCCGGGAGGCGCTCGCCCTCCGGCCGTCCGCGCCCGCGCTCCACGCCGCCCTGGCGGAGGCGCTCCGCGACGACCCGAGCCTCGACGACCGGGTGGCTCGAGCCCGGGCCGAGTCGGAGCTCGACGAGGCGCTCCGGCTCGACCCCGGGGACGCCGCCTCGCGGGTGGCGCTCGCCGCCCTGCTCCGCGCCGACGAGCGGCGCGACGACGCCGACGCCGCCCTGGCCGGTCTCTCCGGCCCGGCCGCGGGGAGCCCGCTCGCCCTGGACGCCCGCGCCCGCGCC
This sequence comes from Anaeromyxobacter sp., assembly GCA_035498135.1. Taxonomy (GTDB): domain Bacteria; phylum Myxococcota; class Myxococcia; order Myxococcales; family Anaeromyxobacteraceae; genus Anaeromyxobacter. Next base: position 3,494 of record DATKAL010000105.1, on the reverse strand, counting down.
GCCGCCGACCGGGGCCTGGCCGAGCGGGCCGAGGCCCTGGCCCGCGAAGCGCTCGAGGCGGGGGGGAGCTGCGACGCCGCCGACCTCGCCTACGACCTCGCCTCCCGCCGCTCGGACGTGGCGCGGGAGGACGAGGCGGCCCGGGGCCTCGCCCTCTGCCGGGGGGGGCGGGAGCGCCTGGCGGGCCACCTGCGGCGCCGCGGCGACCCGGCCGGCGCCCGCGCGATCCTCGATCCGCTGGTGCGCACCCGGCCCTGGGCGATCGAGCCGGGCCTCGCCCGGGCGGAGGCGCTGGTGGCCGACGGGGAGCCCGGGCTGGCCGCCGAGGGGCTCTCCGCGCTCGCCGCCGTCTGGCCGAGGAGCCCGCGGGTGCTCCGGGCGCTCGCCGACGCGCGGGAGCTGGCGGGAGACGCCCAGGCCGCCCGGGCGGCGCGCCAGCGGGCCCTGGCCCTGGACGGCGCCGAGCTCGCGCTGCGCCGCGCCCTGGCCCTGGAGGACGGGCCGGAGGTGCTGGACGACCTGGCGGGCGACGGGAAGGCGGCCCTCCGCGAGTACCAGGCGCTGGGGAGGCGGAGCGGGGCCTCGGCCGCCCTGGTCCTCGACCTCGCGGCGATCGACATCCACCCGGGCGGCGTGGCCACCGAGCGGACCCACCAGGTGATCCACGTCCTCGACCAGCACGGGGTGGAGCGTTACGGCGAGGTGGATCTGCCCGCCGGGGCCGAGCTGCTCGCCCTGCGGACCCTCAAGCCGGACGGCCGGACGCTGGAGCCCGACCGGACCGGGAGCGGCAAGGGGGCGATCTCGCTCGCCGGGCTCGAGCCGGGAGACGCGATCGAGGTCGACTACGTCCGCGCGGTCCGCGGGCGGCGCGGCGGGGGCTACGCCGCCGACCCCTTCTTCTTCCAGGTGCCCGGCGCGAGCCTCTTCCGCTCGGTGTACGTGGTCCGGGCGCCGGCGGGGCTGGGGCTCGAGGCGGACGGCCACGGCATGGAGGCCCCCGCGCCCGTCCGCGAGGGCGCCTTCGAGGTGATCCGCGCCGAGCGGCGCGACGCGCCCGCCGTCGTCCCCGAGCCGGACGCCCCCGGGGGCGCCGAGTTCCTCCCCTTCCTCGCGGTGGGGGTGGGCGGCGGCCGCGACGCGCTGGTGCGCGGCCTCGCGGACGCGCTCGCCGGCCGGACCCGGCCCACGCTCGAGCTCTCCGAGCTGGCCGCGGAGATCCGCGCCGCCGCCGGCCCGAAGCCGACCCCCGCGGCGCTGGCGCGGGCCGCCTATGGCCGGGTGGCGCGCACCGTGCTCGGACAGGGCGGGAGCCTGGCGGAGGACGCGAGCGCGGTCCTCTCCCGCGGGCGCGGCAGCCGGGTGATCGTGCTGAAGGCGCTCCTCGGCGCGCTCGGGGTCGAGGCCCGCCTGGCCCTGGTCCGCCCCTTCGCCGCCGACCCCGCCCCGTACCGCTTCGAGACCCTGGCCCACTACCCCTCGGTCCTCCTGCGGGTGAAGGCGGGGGGGGAGATCTTCTGGCTCGATCCCTCGACCCGGCTCGCCCCCTTCGGCGCCTTCCCCGCCGGGCTGACCGGGTGCGAGGCGCTCGTGGTGCCCGAGCCAGGGGAGGCGGTGGAGGCGACCCGGACCCCGGTCGCCGCGCTCGTTCCGGACCAGCGCGAGCTCCGGGCGCGGATCGCGGTGGACGCGGACGGGAACGCGGGCCTCTCGGGCTCCGACCGCTACCAGGGCGCCAGCGCCGGGGAGCTCAAGGAGGCCTTCGGCCGGCTCGACGCCGCCGACCGCCGCCAGGCGATCGAGGCGATGCTCGGGCGCAACTTCCGCGGGGTGACGGTCTCGGAGGTGACGGTGGCGGGGGAGGAGGATCCCGACGTGCCGCTCGAGATCCGCTGGAAGGCGCGGGCGCCGGATCTGGTCCGGGCGTCGGACGGCGGGCTGGTGCTCGAGGCGCCGCTCTTCCCCGTGCGCCTCGGCGCCCGCTACGTCCGGCTCGCCACGCGGACCACGCCCCTGCTCGTGCCCGCGGAGGAGCGGCTCACGCAGCGGATCGAGGTGGTCGCACCGCCGGGCGCCCATCCGCAGGCGGAGGCGTCGCGCCGGATCGCGTCGCCGTTCGGGGTGCTCTCGCGCACGGAGCAGGCGCAGGGCGACGTGCTGGTGCGCGAGGAGCGGCTCGAGCTGGAGCGCGGCCGGATCCCTCCCGAGAGGTACCCCGAGTTCGGGGCCTTCGCCGGTGCGGTCGATCAGCTCCAGGAGAGGCCGGTCACCTTCACCCGCTGAGCGAGCACCCCGGGTCGACCGCCACCCGCGACCCCGGACGGGAAAAGCGGCACGATCCAGGGGATCTCGCCGCCGCCCGGAGCCCCGCGCCGCGGGCACGGGCGCTGCAATCGGTGGCCCCGTGCGCCTCGTCGGTGCCATCGCAGGGAGCCTCACCCGCCTCGCGCTCCGCGCGCTCGCGGCCCTGGCCCCCTCTCCCTGCCTGGCCGTCGCCGTCCCCCCGCTCCTCCGCCGTCCCCCCCTCCGGCGCCGCGAGCGGACCTCGGTGTCGACCCGCTGCTGAGGTGTGCTTCACCGGAGGACGCCCGCACCCCCCGGGCGGGCGTCCTCCGGGCTTTTCTTCCGCACGCTACGACCCGGCCATCCCCACGAAGCGGACGTCCGTGAACCCGAGCCCGGCGAGCAGGCCGCGGATGGCCCGCTCCGCCGAGCTCCTCGCCCGCTCGCGCAGCGCCGCGTCCGCCTCCACCTCGCGCTCGAAGGCGACCTTCGCCAGCTCGAGGAGGCGGGCGGTCTCGGCCGAGTCCAGGTTGGAGTCGATGATCTCGGTGTCGCCGGGGCGGAGCTCGACGCTGGCGCGGACGGGCGGGAGCGCGAGCTCCACCGTCCGGCCCGCGATCCGGATCCGCGAGGCGTCGAGGTGGTCCACGTCGAGGGAGAGGTGCGCGTCGGCGAACACGATCGCCTTGCCGCGCGGGGACCGGAGCGTGTAGCGGACCCACCCCGCCACGTCGCCCCAGAACGACCCGCTCTCCGCCGGCTCGGGCGCGAAGGTGATCTTCTTGTAGAGCGTCACCTGGAGCGTCTCCAGGCGGGCCACCTCCCGGATGCGGACCGCCACCGCGGGCGGGTCGGGGAGGGCGGGGCCGCGGGGGGCGAGCCGGAGGGCGAGGCCGAGCCCGGCGCCGGCGGCGAGGGCGAGGAGGAGGAGCGTCGCGAGGCGCCGCATCCGCCGATGCTACCGCGCCCGGCGCCCGCCGCGCGCGCCCGTTCGCGCCTTGCCCCGGCGTCCGGCCACCGGCCGCTTCGCCTTCGCAGGCGCCTTCTTCGCCGGGCGAGCGGCCGCCGCCTTCTTCCCGGTGGCCCGGGGCCGGCGGGCCCCGCCGCGCGCCGCCTTGGCCGCCTGGGCGCGGAGCGCCGCCTGGAGGCCGAGCCGGGCCCAGGAGAGCATCGTCTCCGCGTCCTCGTGGGCCTCGTCGGGCGGCCGGAAG
>DATKAL010000104.1:0-4495 GCA_035498135.1 Anaeromyxobacter sp. | reverse complement strand
GCAACATGAGCGCGAAGGTGGCGTTGAGCAGGAGGGCGCGCCGGGGCGAGGCCCCCTCCGCCACCAGGATGGCCGAGAGGGAAAAGGCGTTCGGCACCTTGTGGGCGAGGATGGCGAGGAAGACCAGGAGCCCGAGCCCCGGCTCGATGCTGGCCGCGCCCAGGGCGAACCCGTCCACGGCGGTGTGCAGGGACATGCCCACGAAGGCCGCCATCCCCAGGGTGTGGACGTCGCAGCCGGTGGCGTCGCCGTGCACGTGGAGGTGGCCGGGCTGGCCGTGCGGGGGGGGGAAGCTGGCCGGGAGGCCCGGAGAGAGCGCGGCGGCGCCGGGCGACGGCCCGACCCCCGCCGGCGAGGTGGTGAGGCGCGCGTTCACGCCCGGCTCGGCGCAGACGTGCACGAGCACGAAGCGCTCGAGGAGGTAGAGGAGCAGAAACCCGGCCAGCACCGCCGGGGCGGCCGCCGGTCCGCCGAGCGCGATCGCCTCCGGGAGCATGTGGAAGAAGGCCACCCCGAGCATCACCCCGGCCGAGAAGGAGAGGCCGAGGTCCGAGCGGGTGGGGCGGCGGAGGAGGGGGAGCACGCCGCCCGCCAGGGCGCCGCAGAGGATGGCCGCGGTGTAGAGGCCGAGGGAGCGGAGCGGGCTCACGGTCGATCGAGCCCCAGGGCGCGGATCCGTCGGGCGAGCGTCCCGCGGTCGATCCCGAGGGCGGCCGCGGCCGAGGCCCGGACCCCCCGGGCCCGGGCGAGGGCGCCGGCGATGAGCGGCCGCTCCACCTCCCGCATCACCGCCGCGTACAGGCCGGCGGCGCGGTGGCCGCGGAGCCGCTCGAAGAAGGCGTCCAGCCGGTGCTGGATCTCCTCCTCCAGCGGGCGGGGGCGGGCGATGCGGCCGTCGACCACCGCGAAGACCTCCCGGGCGAGGCGCGAGCGCCCCTCGGGCACCGTGCGGGCGTGGACGATCTCGAGCCGGGCGTCGGCGCAGGCGCGGCGCAGCGGCTCGGGCGTGTCGGGGAGGAGGAGCGCGCGGGCCATCACTCGCCCTCGGCGTCGGCCCGGAAGCCGGGGTCGAGCTCGAAGCTCTCCCCGCCCGGGGGGAAGTGGCGGTCGACCAGGGTGGCGACGTCGGCGGCGGTGAGGAGCCGGTCGGCCTCCCGCCGGAAGTGGACGCCCCCGCGCCGGCCGCGGGTGTACCAGAGGAGGTGCTTGCGCAGCTCGCGGATGGCGTTCCGCTCGACCACCTCGGCCGCCTCGCCCGGCGCCTGCCGGGCGCGGTGCTCGACCTGGAGGCGGACGTGCTCGAGGACGGTCCCCACCCACTCGTCGCGGGTCGGCGGCGGCGGGGGCGGCAGGCCCTGCTCCGCCGCGCGGAGCTCGCGGAAGATCCACGGGTTCCCGCAGGCGCCCCGGGCCACCAGCACCGCGTCGCAGCCCGTCTCGGCCCGCATCCGGAGCGCGTCGGCGGCGGACCAGACGTCGCCCGACCCGAGCACCGGGATGGCCACCGCCTGCTTCAGCGCCCGGACCAGGTCCCACCGGGCCCGCCCGGAGTAGGACTGGGCCCGGGTCCGGCCGTGCAGGGCCACCGCGGCCGCGCCCCCCGCCTCCGCGGCGCGCGCGACCTCGACGCAGTTCAGCTCGGCCTCGTCCCAGCCGGCCCGGATCTTCACGGTGACCGGCACCGCCACCGCCGCGCGGATGGCGCGGACCGCGGCCTCGACCCGGGATGGCTCGCGGGCCAGGGACGCGCCCGCCCCGGTGCCGCACACCTTCTTCACCGGGCAGGCCATGTTGACGTCGATGATCCCCGCGCCGGCCGCCACCGCCACCGCCGCGCCGCGCGCCAGGACCTCGGGCTCGGCGGCGAAGATCTGGACGGCGAACGGCTCCTCGTCGGGCTCCCGGTCGAGGTAGCTCGACGTCTGGAGCGCTCCGTGGACGAGGCCGTGGGCCGAGACCATCTCGGTGTAGGCGAAGCTCGCCCCCATGCGCCGGCAGAGGGTCCGGAACGGGCGGTCCGACACCCCGGCGAGCGGCGCGAGGAAGTAGCGGCCAGGGAAGCGGTGGGGGCCGATCTGCATGGGCGGGGGCTGCGAGCCGATCCGCGAGGCTTTAGCACGGCCGCCGGCCCTGCGAAACGGCGGAATGCGGCGGCCCGCCCGCGGTTGCGAGGGAGCGGCTCCCCCGGCGCTTGCCGGGCCGTCCCCGGGGCCGGCCGCGGCGAGGGATCCCGCCGGAGCGATCGGGCCGCCAGGTCCGGATCGGCGGTGTGCGGAGGTGTGGCCAGGCCGGGGCGATCCCCCCGGCGGCCGATTTGGATCCCGGGGCGGGGGCCGGTACCATGCGGTCCTGAGTGGGGTCAGGCCTGGAGGGGCCGGCCCCGGAGAGCCGTCGAGGAGCGATGAGGCCGATCCGCACCACCGTCCTGTTCCTGCTGTCCACGTTCCTCGCCGTCGCCGCCCGCGCGGAGCCGCCCGAGGCGGCCTGGCTCGCGGAGGTCGTTCCTGCGCCGGAGCGCCCTGCGTCTCCCGCCGCCTCGCCGACCCCGGCGGCGCCCGCCGCCGCCGCGGCGAAGGACGCCGCCGCGGCGCCCGCCAGGGAAGCGACTTCCGCCCCCGAGGCGGCGACCGCCCCGGACGAGGTGACGCCCGACGCCGACACGCCGGACGAGCCGGCGGTGGCGGCCGAGATCGACAAGGAGTCGGCCGAGCTCGAGGCGGTCCGCAAGGCCGAGGGCGCGTCGCGCGTCCAGGAGGCGCGCGAGCCCCGGCGCCACGTCGGCATCGTCGAGGAGCTCGGGCTCGAGTCCCCGCTCCGGGAGCGGGTGGACGCGGCCCTGGGCCGTGACGTGACCCCGCGCGCCGAGGGCGGGCACATCGCGCTGCTCCCCGAGATCGACCACGACCTCGACCGGCTCAAGGCCGAGTACGACATCCCCATCGAGGTGAACGAGGCGGTGGTGGCGTACATCCGCTTCTTCCAGTCGCCCCTCACCCGCCCGCACTTCGTGAAGTGGCTGGGCCGGTCCCACCGCTACCTGGAGCGCTACCGCCAGATCCTGAAGGAGGAGGGCGTCCCCGAGGACACCGTCTTCCTCGCCATGATCGAGAGCGGGTTCGGGAACTTCGCCTACAGCCGCGCCCGGGCCTCGGGCCCCTGGCAGTTCATCTCCCAGACCGGCCGGCTCTACGGGCTCCAGCAGGACTTCTGGGTGGACGAGCGGCGCGATCCGGAGAGGTCGGCCCGGGCCGCGGCACGCTATCTCAAGAAGCTCCACGAGCAGACCGGCGACTGGCGGCTCGCCTGGGCGGGCTACAACGCCGGCGTGGGCCGGATCTTCAACGCGCAGAAGCGCGGCTACGACGACTTCTGGGCGATGGCCGCCGCGCCCGGGCGCGGCCGCAAGGCGCTCCTCCGCCCCGAGACCAAGGGCTACGTCCCGAAGCTCATGGCGGCGGCGATCATCACCAAGCACCCCGAGGCGTTCGGGTTCAAGGCCGAGGAGATCGAGGCCGAGAGCTGGACGGACTACGCCGAGGTGACCGTCCCCAACGCCACCCCGCTCGGCGTGCTCGCCCGCGCCGCCGGCGTGGCGGAGAAGGACGTGCTCGACCTCAACCCCGAGCTCCGCCGCTCCTGCACGCCCCCGCGCCCCTACCAGCTCAAGCTGCCGCGGCAGAGCGCGGCCACGTTCGCCGAGAACTGGCCGGCGATGCAGGACAAGGTGCGGCTCACCTTCGCCGGCCACGTGGTCCACAAGGGCGACACGCTCTCGAGCATCGCCACCCGCTACGGCGTCCCCACCCAGGGCATCCTGGAGATGAACGGGCTCAAGGCCGGCCGGCACCTCCGCGTCGGCCAGGAGCTGCTCGTCCCGAAGCCCATCGGCAGCGCAGCGCAGGCGGTGGCTCGCGCGCCGGCCGAGCCGCGCCGGGCCGAGGTGGCCCCGGCGCCGCGGGCAGCGGCCCCCGCCCCGGTCGTGACGCTGGCCGAGGCGAACGCCAGCTCCACCCTCAAGGTCCGGGCGGGCGACACCCTCTGGTCGATCTCGCGGAAGCTGGGCGTGGCCCTCGACGACCTCTGCCGCTGGAACGGGATCGAGAACCCGCGTCGCCACAAGCTGCTCGTCGGCGCGATGCTCGTCGTCCGCCCGCGCGGCTAGCGCCCCTCGGCCCGCTTCCTCAGGCCTTCGGCGCGCGCCGCAGGAACTCCCGGATCGCCTCGACCACCAGGTCGTGATCGTCCTTCTGCGGGAGGCCGGAGACGGCCACCGTGCCGACGAAGCCGACCCCGCGCACCACCACCGGGAAGCAGCCGCCGTGCGCCGCGTACTCCTCCTCCGGGAGGTGCAGGCTCTCGGCGAGCGTCTTCCCCTGGGCCGCGAGCTTGAGGCCGGCGCCGTACGAGCTCCGGAAGACCCGCTTCACCAGCGCCTTCTTCCGCTCGATCCAGCCGGCGTTGTCCGGGGAGGTCCCGGCGGCGGCGAAGTGGAAGA
>DATKAL010000103.1:0-9128 GCA_035498135.1 Anaeromyxobacter sp. | reverse complement strand
GCCTCGCCCGGGGGGAGGCGCAGCTCGGGCCCGCCGGGGATGGGCCCGGCGAGGGCGCGCGCGGGCTGCAGCTCGGGCGGGAACGCCTTGACTTGCAGCCGCCCGGCCGGCGTCCGGACGCCGCGGATGCTCGCCGCGACGAAGGCCTCGAGCTCGCTGTAGCCCACCTGCCCGTCGCCGTTGACGTCCGCCCCGCCGAGGAGCCCGCTGCGCACCACGTGGCTGAAGACGCCGGCGCGCAGGCGAGACCACTCGTGGGTCGTGCCGTCGAGGCTCTCGGCGTAGAGCGCGCCCACCCGCGGGCGCCGGGCGAGCACCTCCCGCTCCAGCGTGGCGCGGAGCTGCTCGAGGACCCGGGCATCTGCCCCGCGGCTGCCGACGACGCCGGCGGCGTGACAGGCGTCGACGACGACGTGCACGAAATCCGCGCCCAGCGGGTCCACCAGCGCGTCGTAGAGCGTCGCCTGGTCGATGGTGCCGTCGAGCAGGGTGAGGCTCGCCTTGCCCGCGGCGTCGGTCTGGCCGTGGCCCACGTAGACCAGGTAGGCGTCCACCACCGAGCCCTCGGCGTGGTCGGTGCGGATGCGCCCGGCGAGCCGCTGCACCGCCTCGCGCACGGCGGCGCGGGACGGCTCCTGGACCCCCTGGAGCAGGCCCGGGTTCGCCGCCGCCGTCTCGGCGTCCGGGACGGTGAGCAGCTCGGCGTCGATGCCCAGCCGGCGGAACACCTCGAGCCAGCGCACCCCGTCGTCGTCGGCGTAGCGGAGGTCCGGCACGTCGGGCCGGTTGCTCCCGTTGTAGGCGATGACCAGCGCCCGGCGGACCGGGACGGGGGCGGCGGGCGCCGCGGCGGCCTCGAGCGCGCACAGGCACCCCAGCGCGAGCCCCGCCCGCACGACGTTCACCGCGCTCCCTCGACCCGCAGGTGCTGGTGCAGCAGCACCGCCCCGGCGACCCGCTCACCGCGGAGCGCGGACAGCGCGGCCTCGGGCGTCGCGGCGAAGGCGGCGGTCACCTCCACCGTCCCGGGGCTCGACAGCCGGGGCGTGGCCTCGAGCGGGACCTCGGCGCCGGGACGGCCGGAGACCTGGAACGGGCCCAGGAGCTGCCTGCCCTCGGGGCCGGAGAGCTTCACCGCCACCGAGGCGAGCTCGGGCACCGCGGCGGCGGCGAAGGCCAGCCTGGCCCCGGCCGGGCAGCCCGCCCCCGACGGCAGCTCGGCCAGCCCGGCCTGCTCGGTGGCGCAGAACATCCGGAGCACGGCCCGTCCGTCGCCGCCCCCGCGCTCGGCGAACTCGGGCGGGCGGGTGACGATGACGACGAGCGAGGCGGCCGCGGCGAGGGCGACGCCCACCCCGGCGAGGAGCGGCCAGCGGCGACGGGGCCGGGCGGCGGCGAGCGCGGCGTCGAGGCCGGAGGCAGAGGCGGCCTCGACCTCGACCTCGGTCGGCTCCCAGGGCGAGCCGCGCTCGAGGACCCGGGTGGCGAGGAGCACGCGCTCGACCGGGCCCCGGCAGGTCTCGCAGCCGCGGGCGTGCCGGAGGGCGCGGGTGAGCCGGGCGCCCTCGAGCGTGGCGACGATGGTGGGGTCCACGTGCATCAGACGACTCCCTGCAGGAGGGCCAGGAGCAGCAGCGCCGCCACCGCCCGTCCGGAGCCAGGGCCCGGGCCGGAGGAGCGACTCCCGGCGTCCATCCAGCCCTCGGCGGCGAGGAACTCGGCCAGGGCGCGCTTCAGCCGCACCTCGCGGGTCCGGGCCTCCTGCCGGGAGAGCCCCAGCGCGGCGCCGGCCTGCTCCTGCGACAGCCGTTCGACGAAGCGGAGGTCGGCGAAGCGGCGCTCCTGGGCCGACAGCCGGGAGAGGAACCCGGCCACCAGCGCGCGCATCTCGCCCTCCAGCGCCGAGTCCTCGGGCGAGGCGTGCTCGGCGGCGAGCGACTGCAGCTCGGGCGCGTCCTCGAGCGACACCGAGCTGCGCGACAGCTTCCCCGCGGCGCGCAGGGTGTCCACCGCCGCCGAGCGGGCGATGGCGAGGAGAAAGCCCTCGAAGGGCCGCAGCCCGTCGTACGCCTGCCGCACGCGCTCGGAGAAGGCGCGGACGAAGGTCTCCTGGTGCGCGGCGTCCAGGTCGAGTGGGCCCACGCGCGCGCCGCCGGTCCCCCCGTCGCTCCTCACGCGGAAGCCGCGCGACAGGTAGGCGAGCACGCGGGGCGAGTAGGCGCGGTACACGCGGGTGAGCGCGGCGCGGTCGCCGCGGCGGAAGGCGTCGAGGAGTGCCCGGTCTGCCGGCAGTGGCGCGTCCATGGCCGCCTAGAGCCCCTGCACCTCGACCGGCTGGCTCCGGTCGGTGTTGGTCCCGTCGCCCAGCTGCCCCTGGTCGTTGTGGCCCCAGCAGTAGCTCTTGCCGGCCAGGGTGACGGCGCAGGTGGAGGACACCCCCACCGAGACGCTGCGGATGTTGCTGGTGAGCCCCCGGACCAGGACCGGGCTGAACCGCGGCAGGTTCGAGCCGTCGCCGAGCTGCCCGCGGGAGTTGTCGCCCCAGCAGCGGAGGAAGCGGTCGTCGGTGACGGCGCAGGTGCTGTCGCCGCCGGCGGAGACCTCCAGCACCTTGAGGCCGGAGTCGAGCGTGGGCGAGACCGGCGTGGCCGAGTCGACCCCGGTGTCGTCGCCCAGCTGGCCGGACGCGTTCGCCCCCCAGCAGCGGGCGGTGCCGCCCACCAGGAGGGCGCAGGTGTGCGCGCGGCCGCCGCTGATGGCGGTGACGGGGGCCCCGAGCTGCACCCGCTGCGGGGTGTTGAAGACGCCGCCCGCCGCGCCGGTGCCGAGCTGCCCGTGCTCGTTGGCGCCCCAGCAGTGCGCCTCGCCGTTCCCGGTGACGACGCAGCTGTGGCTGTCGCCGGCGCTGACCAGGCGGATGCCGTACGCGGCCTGCCCCTGCTCGCCCTGGACGGCGTTGGGGACGACGGAGATGGCGGCGGCGCCGGCGCCGACCTGCCACTGCGCGTTGTCGCCCCAGCACCACACGTCCCCCAGGGGCTGGATGGCGCAGGTGTGGCGCGCCCCGGCGGCGATGGCCGAGACGCCGCCGTTGGCGCCGAAGTCGATCTGCGTCGGCTCGAGCGTCTCGAGCAGCGGCTGGGTGGACCCGGGTGCGGCGGGGCCGAGCTGGCCGCGGTCCGTCCCCGTGCCCCAGCAGTAGACCAGCCCCGAGCGGGTCAGGGCGCAGCTGTGGGCCTCACCGGTGACGACGGAGACGACGTCGGGGCCGAGGCCGGCCACGCCCACCGCGGTGGGCCGGAGCGCCCGGGTGCCGTCGCCCACCAGCCCGCCCTTCCCCCAGCACTTGAGCAGCCCGTTCGCCTCGAGGCCGCAGGCGTGGGCCTCGCCCGCCGCCAGCGCCGACGCCGAGCCCGACGGGCCGGGGGGCGTGGTGGTGATGGGGTCGCAGCCCGCGAGGGCCAGGGCAGCGAGGAGGGAGATTGGGAGGCGGGACAGAGGAGTCATACGCCACGTGAAGTCAATTTGCCGCCTTGTAACGCCCTCGCCCTCCACCGCGCCAGGGCAGTGGAGGGCGGGGGCCTGCAGGGCGAGCCGGCGTCCCCGGGCTACTGGGCCGGTGACAGGGCGGCCACGGTCCAGGGCGAGACCGAGGTGGTGACGACGTAGAGCTTGACCCCGTGGCCGCCGACGTTGCCGAGCGAGCCGCCGGCGATGGCGAAGGCCCGGAGCCCGGCCGCGGTGGTGACGTCGAAGGTCACGACCGGGGTGGTGGTGCCGGCGACCGCCAGGCCCACCGGGAGGGTGGCAGCGGGGACGGAGAGGCCGGCCGTCCCGGACTCGGCGGTGTAGGGCACGTTGGCGGCGACCAGCGGGGTGGTGAGGCTGCCGTTGGCGACCACGCCGATGTCCACGGCCGGCACGTCCGGAGCGCCGTGCAGCAGGCGGATGCGGGCGTTGGCCGCGTCGGTGAGGTCGAAGCCCTCCTGGAACTTGAGGACGGTGAAGGCGTTGGTGTTGCCCGTGGGGGGCGCGAGGAAGCCGTCGGCGACGAGGAGGTACTGCTCACCGGCGTCGAGCTTGCCCGTGCCGGGGCTCGCGACCGGGTTGCCGGACGGGCGGGCGCTGCCTGCGGTGTGGGCGAAGATGTCCAGGGTGTACCCGGCGGTGGAGGGCGGCACCTGGATGCCCTTCATCTGCCCGAAGGCCAGGTTGTCGATGAGCTCGGTGGTGGCGAGGAAGGCGTCCACGGCCGGCGCGTCGGGCGAGAGGTGCAGGGCGTAGACGCGGGGGTTCTGCTTGATGAAGCCCACGCCGGCGGCGAGGAGGGCGAAGCCGTCCGCTTCGCGGGCCTGCCTGGCGAGGAGGCCGGTGGCGATGACGGTGGCGGTGGTCCCAGCGGGCAGCTTGGGGACGGTGAAGGCGGTGACCGCGGCAGCCGGGGTGCCGGCGACCACGCCCACCTGGAGCTCGGTGTCGGCAGGCAGCTCGATGCCGGCGGCGCCGGTGTCGGCGAAGCGGGCGAGGGTCGCGACCTCGACGCTCCCGTCGTTGCCGACGTCGAGCCCCACGGTCGGGGCGTCCGCGCCGGCGTGGACGATGCGGACCTTGATCTTCCCGGCCGCGGGTGCGGTGAAGCCCTGGGGGAGCGCGAGGAGGCGGAACCTGGAGTCGGCCGCGGTGCTGGCGAGCAGGCCGGCGGCGACGGCGTCGACCTTGGCGTCCTTGGTCAGGGTGAGCGAGGGCGAGGTGTAGGCCGGGGTGCTGGTGGCGGCAGTTCCGGCGGCGCGGAGCTCGACCTGGACGGTGCCGGCGTCGACCGTCTTGAGGGCGGTGGTGTCGCCGTACTTCACGTTGGTGAAGAGCGGCGTGGAGTTGCCCTTGGCGTAGACGTCGACCGCGGGCGCGTCGGGGGACGCGTGGATGACGCGGATCTGCGCCGTGTCCTGCCCCGGAGTGGGGGTGTCGTCCCCGCAGCCTGCGGCCAGCATGGCCAGGGCGGAGAGGGCGACCAGCGCCCTCGCTCGGATGCTTCTCATGTGTCCTGCCTCCCGTGTCTGGGGAGGAGGGAGGTCCGTGACCCCGCTCCTCCGCGTGTGCCTGGGGAGTACGGAACGAGGGTCGAAACCTGGTTGATGGGGGCTACTCGCCGCAGGTGGCGCTGGGCGCCCGGGCGACCGGGTAGAAGGTCGCGATGCCGTAGGTGCCGTTGCGGGTGCCGCAGGCGATCTTGAACAGCTGACCGCCGAGGTCGCTGGACTGATAGACGCCCACCGCGTTCTTGCCCTCACGGGGGCAGCAGCGGACGAAGGCGCGGGTACCGAGCGCGACGAGCGTCACCGGGTCGTGGTCCTCGGTGAAGCCGCCGACCTCCTTGACCCCGCAGGACCAGGGAGAGACGCCGGTGAACTTGAACGTGTACTGACCGTCCCGGAACGGGCCCCCGCGCTGGACGGGGCCCGCGTAGCAGACCTTCCTTTCCTGCTCGAGCTGGACGTAGCGCGGCAGCCAGTGCAGGCCGCCGATCTTCGAGCGGGTCCAGTCGTCGCCGCAGAAGACGTGGGTGAAGGCGTTGCGTGGGCCGGTGCCGATCCAGAGCTCGGTGAGCCAGGCGACGTTCTCCTCGCGATTGCCGGAGCGGCCGGCGCGGGAGAGGGCGCGCCGGAGGCGAGGGTCCTCGATGTGGGCGCGGAAGAAGCGCTCGACGTCGCCGCGGCTGACCGAGGCGTCGGGCCGGGCGGGGCAGATCTGAAGGACCTCGCGATCGGCGGCGGTGAGCGGAAGCGCCTCCCTGAAGAGCGGGACGACCTTGCAGGAGGTGGCGCAGCGGCCGTTGCCGGACCAGGTGGGTCCGGAGTCGTGCTTCGGCGGGGGGAGCGGGGCCGGGGCGGGGGCGGCGCAGACGACCCAGCCTTCACCCTTCGGCGTCTCGAGCTTGCACCAGCGCCGGTCGGGGCCGCCGATCTTCAGGAGGCGGTAGCTCTTCCCGCGCTCGAGGTGGTCGACGATGGCGTGGCTCCCGGGCTGGTCGACGGCGTCGGTCGGTGCGCCGACCAGGAAGGTGCCGAGGTCGGTGCCGGCGAGCTGGAGAACGAGCGCGGCGGCGGGCAGGAGGTGGGCGAGCGTCATCGGGCGGCGCGAGAGCAGAGCAGAAGGCGCGCGGGAAGCCGAGGTGCCAGACACCTCGTGACGGCCGGTCGTGGAGGGGGCTCAGCGCCCCTGAACACGGCGCGGCGGGGCGCCCTCCGTGCCGGCGTCGGGTGGCTCGAGGCCATCGAGGCCGCGGGCGGGGTCGAGCGCGCGGAGCGTCTCGGTGTCGACGGCCGTGCGGAGCCGCTCCATCCAGGCCCGGGTGCCCGGGTCCGCGGGCTGGCCGGAGAGCGAGACCGCGACCTCGACCTCGTGGAGGGCCTCGTGGGGGCGCTTGAGGGCCTCGTAGAGCTCGGCGGCCTGGCGGTGCAGGCCGGGCTCTCCGGGGGAGAGGCGCATGGCGGTCTGGACCAGGTCGAGCGCGCGGCCGTAGCGACCCTCGACGCGGTAGGTCTCGGCCTGGTTGAGGACGAGCCGGGTGCGGGGGCCGCCGGCGCCGAGGAAGGGCTGGATGCGGTCGAGCGCGGCGCGGGCGAGGGCGGGCCGGCCCTCGGCGACGAGGTACCCGGCGAGGGCGAAGGCGATCTCGGCGTCGCCGGGCTTGCGGGCGATGGCGGACTCGAGGGTGCGGATGGCGTCGCGGCGGCGGCCGAGCCTGGCGAGGGCCTCGGCGCGGGGGAGCGCGACGTCCTGTCCGGCCTGCTCGGCGGTCTCGAGGAGGACGAGGGCCCCCGCCGGGTCGCCGGTCTGGAGGCGGACGCGGGCGGCGGTGACGGTGAGCGCGGCGGACTCGGGGCGGCCCTCGAAGGCGAGCAGGGCGCGGTCGAGGAGCCCGCGCGCGTCGTCGGTGCGGCCGCGTTGCCAGAGCGTGGTGACCAGCAGATCGACGTGCGAGGGGTTCTCGCCGACCAGGTTCCAGAGCGCGTCGACGTCGCGGGCGCGGGGGAGCGCCTCGGCGAGGATGGCGGCGGTCTCGGCGCCGGACTCGAGGGCGAGGCGCTCCTCGACCAGGGCCTGGGTGGGGGCGCCGAGCTGGAACAGGGCACGGGCGACGACGCGGTGGGTGTCGGGGTCGAGCGGCTGCAGGAAGAGGGCGCGGTTGAGCCAGGCGAGCGCGACGCGGGGCTGGCCGCCGGGGCGGGTGGCCTCGGTCCATCCGGCGATGCGGTAGAGGACGGCGTCGGCGGGGTGGCGGTCGACCAGGGCGCGGGCCTCGTCACGGACGCTGGCAGCGTGGCCGGTGGCGTGGGCGGCGAGCCGGGCCTCGGCGCGGGCGGCCGAATCGGCGCCGCGGACCAGGCCGAGGACGGCGAGGAGGGCGACGGCGGCGAGGCCGGCGAGCGCGGGGGTGCGGCGCAGGCGCTGGTCGTGCTGCTCGACCCAGGGGCCGGAGGCGATGCCCAGGGCGACGGCGGCGGCGGTGGCGCAGGCGGGCAGCTCGAGCGCGAAGTCGAAGAGGTCGTGGAGGACCAGCGCGCCCACGCCGGCCCAGGCGGCGAGGACCAGCGGGGCTCCGTTGCGGGCGCGGGCGGTCCGGAAGGTGGCCCAGGCGGCGAGGGCGAGGAGGCCGAGGGTGGCGGGGAGGCCGAGCTCGGTGGCGAGCTGGAGGGGGAGGTTCTCCGGGTACTCGAAGGTGAAGGTCAGCGTGGAGTGGGCGGTCTGCCAGCGGGGGAAGGCGACGGCGAAGGTGCCGCGGCCGAGGCCGGTGAGCCAGGCGGCGAGCGCGGGCCGGGAGAACATGGGCCACAGGTCGACCTTGGAGCTCTGCAGCTTCTCCAGGGAATCGACGGTGGCGAGCCTGGCGCCGATGCGATCCAGGGCGAGGTAGCCGGCGACGAAGGCCACGGTGCCCACGGCGAGGGCGACGGGGATGGCCCGGCCGGCGGTGCCGGGGGCGTCTCGGCGGCGGAGGAGCAGGAGGAGGAAGGCGAGCTGTCCGGCGCACCAGAAGGCGATGCCGCCGCGGGAGAGCGAGAGGAACGCGGCGGCCCCGACGGCGACGGCGGCGCCGAGCCAGAGCGCCTGCCGGGGGCGGTGGGGATGGCTGTCCGCGGCGAGGCCGAGGAGGAGCGCGGAGGCGAGGGTGGCGAAGGCGGCGAGGTGGTTGGGGTTGCCGAAGGGGGTGAGGAACGGGAGCTGGCCGTTCTGGAATCGGTGGAGTCCGAAGAGGGTTGAAGCGTCGGCGAGCGCGTGGCCGAAGCCGATGAGGGCGACGGCGAGGCCGGTGAGGCCGATCCCCGCGGCGAGCTGCCGGCGGCGGGTGCGCGAGCGGGAGAGCCCGGCGGCGGCGATGAGGGCGGCGGCGGCGGTGAGCGAGCCGGTGAACGCGGCGGCGGTGGCGGGCGGGTCGTGGGAGAGGGGGCGCCAGCCGTCGAGGCCGAGCGGGACGAGGGCGAAGGCGCGGAGCTCGCCGAGGGGCGGACTGAGGAGCGCGAGGAGTGCGGGTGGGAGCGGGACGAGCTGGAGGGCGCAGAGGCCGGCGACGGAGAGTGGAAGGAGCGCGAGTGGAGGAACGACGAGCCGGCCCGAGTCGGAGGCGACGAGGAGGCCGAGGGCGGTGGCGGAGAGCAGCGTGGCGAGGACTGCGGCGCCGGGTGGAGCGCCTCCGAGCCAGAGCGTGGGTCCGGCGACGGCGGCCACGAGGATGGCGGCGGCGGCGCGGCGGCGTGGCTCGGTCCTTCGGGAGGGCTGCGCCATGGACGGAGGGAAGAGGGCCATGCTACGCGACCCGGCCCATGTCTCGGTATTTCCTCTGGGCGTCGGTGCTGTGCGTGCTGGTCTTCGGACCGGCGTGCAAGGGCGACTGCCGGAAGCTCGCGGAGAAGCTCTGTCAGTGCGCGGCGAACACCTCGGACCGGAACCTGTGCATCCAGAACGCGTCGACGGAGCAGGGCCGGGTGGGCACGACGCCTGCGGACGAGCAGCTCTGCGCGAGCCTGTACGACGGGTGTGACTGCCACACCATCAACACGCCCCAGGGGAGAGTGGCCTGCGGGATTGCCCGGCCGCCGCCGGATGGTGGCGTGGTGGGCGGGTAG
>DATKAL010000102.1:0-5056 GCA_035498135.1 Anaeromyxobacter sp. | reverse complement strand
CTTGGGGCCGTAGAAGGCGCCGTCGCCCGGGTTCAGCGTGTAGGGCATGCCGAGCCGCTCGAACGCCTCCTTGAGCGAGCCCTCGGCGCGGTCCCAGGTGGCGTCGTCGCCGATGCGCTGCTCGGGCCGGGTGGAGAAGGTGGCCTCGAACTCGAGCCCGAAGGCGCCGTAGACGACCTTCATCAGGTCGAAGATCCGGAGCACCTCGTCGGTGACCTGTGACTCCATCAGGTAGATGTGGGCGTCGTCCTGCTCGAACTGGCGGACGCGGGTCAGGCCGCCGAGGGAGCCGGAGGCCTCGTTCCGGTGGAGCGCGTCGGTGGTGAAGTAGCGGATGGGCAGCTCGCGGTAGGAGCGCTTCTCCAGCTTGTAGATCAGGTGGTGGGAGGGGCAGTTCATCGGCTTGAGCGAGAAGGAGCACCGCTCCTCGAGCGACAGCTTCTCGTCCGACTCGGAGTCCACCACCAGGAACATGTTCTCCCGGTACTTGCCCCAGTGGCCCGAGGTCTCCCACAGCCGCTTGTTGAAGAGGAGCGGGGTCTTCACCTCCTGGTAGCCGTTCCTGGTCACCAGCCGCCGCATCGCCTCCTCGAGCACGTTGTAGAGGAGGGTCCCGTTGGGCAGCCAGAAGGGGGCGCCCGGGGCGTACTCGTGGAAGGTGAAGAGCCCGAGCGCCGGGCCGAGCCGCCGGTGGTCGCGCTTCTTCACCTCCTCGAGCCGGGCCAGGTGGGCGTCGAGGTCCTTCTTGTCGAAGAAGGCGGTGCCGTAGATCCGCTGCAGCATCGCGTTGCGGGCGTCGCCCCGCCAGTACGCGCCGGCCACGCTGAGCAGCTTCACCACGCCGATCCGGCCGGTGGAGGGGCCGTGCGGCCCGAGGCAGAAGTCGACCCAGTCGCCGTGCTTGTAGAGGGTGAGGGTCTTCGCCCCCTTGGCGGCGATGTCCTTCACGATCTCGACCTTGTACTTCTCCCCCATCCCCTCGAAGAGCCGGAGCGCCTCGTCCATCGAGATCTCCTCGCGGACGAAGGGGACGTCGGCCTTGATCGCCTCGTTGGTCGCCCTCTCGATCTTCTCCAGATCCTCGGGGGTGAAGGGCGTGTCGCGGGCAAAGTCGTAGTAGAAGCCGTCCTCGATGGCCGGCCCGATGGTGACCTGGGTCCCCGGGTAGAGCTTCTGCACCACGCTCGCCATGACGTGGGCGGCGTCGTGGCGGGCCACCTCGAGCGCCTCCGGGCTGCGGGTGGTGACGACCTCCAGCTTGCCGTCCCCCTCCAGCTTCCGGGAGAGGTCGACCGGCGCGCCGTCCAGCCTCGCGAAGTAGGCCGCCTTCGCCAGGCCGGCGCCGATCTGGGTCTTCACGAAGTCGAGGACGGTCGTTCCCCGGGCGGCCTCCTTCTGGCTGCCGTCGGGGAGGGTCACCTTGACGAGATCGGGCATGGATCGGTCTTCCTCGGGGGGCCGGAAACGCTGGCTAACTAGCGCGGAACCGGAGCGGGTCGCAAGCCGGACGTCACCTCGCCCTCGCGGCCGGGGGCGCCGCCGGCCGGGCCGGATCCGGACCGGGAGTCCGCAGCCAGCGGCGCCCTCCCTCCGCCTCGGCCCTCCGCCTGCCGCCCCCTTCGTCCATCGCCGCCAGGACACCTCGGATCCGTTGCCGCGCGCGAGACTGTCGCATCTCGGACGGGATGCGTCGTCATGGATTACCCTGGGTGCGGGCCGTCCCGGAGCGCTGGTCGCCGCAGCCCATACTCAAAGAGTGCGACCGGACGCCTGCTCGAGGCCGAAACCCGTCGTCGGCCCGGCACGTTCCGAACGTTTCAGGCCGTTTCACGGAGGTCCCACGTTCCTGGGTCATCCGGCGCCCAGCGGCGGGCACGGCGCATGGATGCAGAGCCCTCGAAGGCTGGGGCCCTCCTGGGGTGCGGAAGGGTCGCAGATTGTGGGGACGCCCGGTTTTCCGAGGCGTGGGGGAAAGAGGCCATGACGCTCAAGACGCGGCTTCTCCTGCTGTGCGTGAGCTTCGCGATCGGCCTCGCGGTCGTGTCCGCCCTGGCCCTCGCCACGCTGTCCTCCGTGAGGGTGAAGGGGCCGCTCTACGAGCGGATCGTCCAGGGCAAGGACCTCCTCGCGGAGGTTCGCCCACCGGCGCTGAGCGGCGCCGAGGCGCTCCTCATCGCCCAGGCGCTCGCCGACGAGACCGACGAGGCCAAGATCGCCCAGCTGGCCGCCCGCGCCCGCGACGTCCGCGAGCAGTTCGAGACCAACCTCCAGGCCTGGCAGCGGACGCTCCCGCAGGGGGAGGTGCGCGACCGTCTCCAGCAGGCCGGCGACCGCGCCCGCCCCTTCTTCGACGGGATCGAGCAGAGCCTCCTCCCCGCGGTCCAGTCCGCGAAGATCCAGGCCACCCAGCGCGCCCTGACGGAGGTCCAGGCACGCTACGCGGCGTTCCACGCCGCCACCGAGTCCCTGGTCGACTTCCTCGCCAAGCAGCACGAGGCCGAGGAGGACGAGGCGTCCTCGATCGTCCGGAACCGGCTCTGGACGCTGGGCGCGGTGATGGCCTTGGTGCTCGCGGGGAGCGGCGCGCTGGCGATCGGGATCATCCGCCGGATCACCCGGACCGTCAGCGGCCTGGTCGATCAGACCCGCCTCCTCACCGAGGCGGTGGGGCGCGGCGAGCTCTCGCTCCGGGCCGACCCGTCGGCGGTCGACCTCGAGTTCCGGCCCACCGTGGCGGGCGTGAACGCCACCGTGGACGCGCTGGTGGCGCCCCTCCGGGTCACCGCCAGCTACGTCGAGCGGATCGGCCAGGGCGACGTCCCGCCGCCGGTGACGGAGGCCTGGGCGGGCGACCTCGACGCCGTGAAGCAGGGGCTCAACCGCTGCATCGCCGCCCTGAACGCGCTGGTCGAGGACGCCTCGCGCCTCGCCGAGGCCGGCGCCGCCGGCCGGCTCGACGCCCGCGCGCAGGCGGACCGCCACCAGGGCAGCTTCCGCCGGGTGGTGGAGGGCGTGAACGCCACCCTCGACGGGATGCTCGGGCCCCTCCACCAGGCGACCGAGGTCATCGACCGGCTCTCGCGCGGCGACGTCCGGAGCGAGCTGGGCAAGTCCTGGCCCGGCGACTTCGCCCGGCTGCACGACGCCCTGGAGCGCTGCCTCGGTGCCGTCGGCCGGCTGGTGCAGGACGCGCGGACCCTGGCCGAGGCCGGGGCGGCCGGCCGCCTGGCGGTGCGGGCCGACGTGGCCCCGCACCTGGGCGAGTTCCGGGCGGTGGTCGAGGGGGTGAACGCCACCCTCGACGCCGTGGTGGCGCCGGTGCGCGAGGCCTCCGCCTGCGTCGAGGCGCTCGCCCGGGGCGAGATCTCCAAGTCGGTCGGGGTCGGCTGGAAGGGCGACCTCGTCACCCTGCGGACGGCCCTCGACCAGTGCCTGGAGGCGGTCCGCTCGCTGGTCGAGGACTCCCGCTCCCTGGCACGCGCCGCGGTGGAGGGCCGGCTGGAGGTCCGCGCCGACGCCGCCCGGCACCAGGGCGACTTCCGGGCCATCGTCGAGGGGGTCAACGCCGCCATCGACGCGCTCGCCTCGCCGGCCACCGAGGCGACGCGCGCCCTCGAGCTGCTCGCCGAGCGCGACCTCACCACCCGCGTCTCCGGCTCGTACGCCGGCGACCACGCCCGCACGCAGCGGGCCCTCAACGAGATGGCGGACGCCCTGCACGACGCCATCGCCCAGGTCTCCCTGGCCGCGCAGCAGGTCACCGGCGCGTCCACCCAGATCGCCTCCACCGCCCAGTCGGTCTCGCAGGGGGCCACCGCCCAGGCCTCGGCGCTCGACCGCACCGCCTCCGACCTCCAGGCGCTGGCGGGGGGGACCCGCGAGGCGGCGGACCAGGCGCGGCAGGCCGACGGGCTCTCCCGCACCGCCCAGGACGCCGCCCGGAGCGGCGCCGACGCGGTCGGACGGATGGGCGAGTCCATGGAACGCATCCGGCAGAGCGCCGAGGGCACCGCGCAGATCATCCGGGACATCAACGACATCGCCTTCCAGACCAACCTGCTCGCGCTCAACGCGGCGGTCGAGGCGGCCCGCGCCGGCGACGCCGGGCGCGGGTTCGCGGTGGTGGCGGAGGAGGTCCGGTCGCTGGCCCTCCGGTCGAAGGAGGCGGCTCAGAAGACGGAGACCCTCATCCGCCAGTCGATGGACCACGCCGCCCAGGGGGGGGAGACCGCCAAGGCGGTGGCCAGCCGGCTCGGGGAGATCGTGGAGGCGGTCCGCGGCTCGACCGAGCGCGTGGCCCGCATCAGCGCGCTGCTCTCGGAGCAGGTCCGCCGCGCCGATGGCGCCTCCAAGGCGATGTCGGAGGTGGAGCGGGTCACCCAGCAGAACGCCGCCAGCGCCGAGGAGTCGTCCGCCGCCGCCGAGGAGCTCTCCTCCCAGGCGCAGGAGCTCGAGGGGCTGGTCGCCCGCTTCGTGCTCTCCGACGGCGCCGCCCCCAAGCGGCTCTCCCGCTGAGCGCCGAGGAGCCCGTGCCCGCCGCGCCCTCTCGCCTCCGCCTCCTCCCGGCCGCCGCCGCCGGCCTGGCGGCGGCCGCCCTGGCCGCCTGCGGCCCCGAGCCGACCATCGGGCCGCGCGGGGCCGGGGGGGCGAGCACCACCGCCGGGACCTTCTCCGACGTCTCCGCGCGGATCCTCGTGCCCCGCTGCGCCACGGCGGGGTGCCACGGCGGCCAGCCGCCGGCCTTCTCCCCCTCCTACGACGCGGCCACCTCGTACCAGGCCAACGTCGGCGTGCCCTCCCAGCAGCTGCCCTCGATGAAGCTGGTCGAGCCCGGCGACCCGGCGGGCAGCTACCTGGTCCAGAAGACCCGCGGGACCCAGGCGCTGGTGGGCGGGGGCGGGGCGCGCATGCCGGTCGCCTCCTCCCCGCTCGACGACGCGGACCAGGCCGCCCTGGAGGCGTGGATCGCCAACGGAGCCCCTCATGACTGAGCGCACGCGCCGCACCGCCGTCCTCGCCCGCCGCCTGGCCGCCGCGTCCGCGGTCGCGGTCCTGC
>DATKAL010000101.1:0-2445 GCA_035498135.1 Anaeromyxobacter sp. | reverse complement strand
CGCGTGCGCCGCTGGCTCGGACAGGGGGTCGAGGTCCGGATCAGCCCCAACTTGCGCGGCGCGATCTGGTCGAAGCTGCTCCTCAACTGCTCGGTGACCACGATCGGAGCGCTCGCCGGACAGCCGATGCGGGCCTACATCACCACCCCCGCGGGACGCGAACTCTTCGAGCGCACGTACGACGAGGCGCTCTCGGTGGCCCTGGAGAGTGGCGCCCGCCCCGAGCGGATGATGGTCGATCCCATTCCCCCCGGCTGGAAGGGTCGGAGCGTCCCGGGCGAGCAGCACCAGGCCTGGCTCGACGGCGTCCTGAAGGCCTACGGCGATCTCAAGGCGTCCATGCTCCAGGACTTCGAGCGCGGCCGCCCGACGGAGATCGATCTGATCAACGGCCACGTGGTCTCCCAGGGGCGGAGGCTCGGCGTCCCGACGCCCGCCAACGCGGCGATCGTCGAGACCGCCCACGCGATCGAGCGGCGGGAGCTCGCGCCGGACCCGTCGCTCCTCGAGCGGATCCTTCACTCCGGAGCGTAGGACGACGATGCGGCTCGCCATCCTCTCCGGCGTGCACCGGGTCTAGGGAGCCGCGCGCCTCCAGCCGTCGCCCGGGTCGAAGCGGCTCATCGAGCCCGCCGTCTTCGACGTGTTCGGGCCGAGATCCTTCTCGAAGACGATCCCGTCCTGGTTGACCACGAAGGTCATCACCCCCGACTTGCCGTACGAGGCCGGGTAGGCGACCAGGCCGAAGCCCCGGGTGAGGTGTCCACCTTCCCGGTAGTCCAGCGCGCCGCCCTCGGCCCGCCCACCCTGCGCGGAGAGAATCCGGTACAGGTAGCCGCGGTACGGAGTGCGCTTGCCCTGGGCCGGCGTGTAGCCCTCGCGCATCGCGCCACTGACCGCGGGGCCCATCGGGCTCTCCGCCTCGCCGGCAGAAGCCGGCCAGTAGAGCCCGTCGCGCTTCCCGGGCGAGCTCATCAGGCGATCCGCGTAATGCGGCGTCGCCGCTCCCTCGGGGTTCCGGGCACGGTACTCGCGCTGCGCGCCCACGTACCCCAGGCAGACCTGGATCGCGTCGAGCTCGTTCTGGCCCACCCTGCGGGCGAGCACCTCGGCCTGGCCGGCCTTGACGTCGAAGGTCCAGCCGGCCTTGCCCTTCACCAGCGGGATGGGGAACGGCCACCGGTCGTCCCCGATGACGAGGGTCTGCTCGGTGTCGTCGAGGGCGACCAGCGCGTGCGACTGATCGTACAGCGCGACGAAGCGCTCGACCGCGGTCCGGTCGGCGACCCGATCCCCGGAGGCGAGCATGGGCCGGGCGTCGTCCCCCAGCACCCGGGTGATCGCACCGACGTCGCCGGTCCGGGCCGCAGCCACGAGCGCCGCGGAAGCTGAATCCGGATCGGGGTACCCCTTCGGACCGGCTCCGAGCGCCGGAACCGCGAGCAGCGGGAGCACCGCGCAGATCCAACGCCAGGTCGCGACGGGCCTCATCGCCGCCGCCCCCCGCCGCCACGGCCGCCACCGCCACCGAAGCTCGCGTTGCCGCGGGAGCTCGCCGCGCGCGTCTGGGCGCCGCTGTTCATCCCTCCGAACGCCGATCCGCCGCTGGACGGGCTCGCGCCCCCGCCTCCCCAGCCGCGATCCCCGCCCGCTCCACCCCCGGGCATCTGGCTGGGTGCGCTGGGGATGCTGTACGACGGGGGACCGCCGCTCGGGCGGGACGGGGCTCCTCCGGACGGGAGAGCGCCGGCAGTCGGCGGACCTCCGGCGGACGGACGCGTCGGGGCTCCTCCGGCGGGGAGCTGGCTCGGGCCGGCCGGCCCGCCGGAGCCAGGGGGACGACCCGGCCCAGCGGGCAGCTGGCTCGGTCCAGCGGGACCACCCGGACCGCCGGGGCCGCCCACGCCGCCCGGACCGCCCACTCCACCCGGACCACCGACTCCGCCCGGCCCCCCCACCCCACCCGGACCGCCCACGCCGCCCGGACCACCGGGACCGCCGGCGCCGCCCGGACCGCCGGGACGGTTCCCGGGAGGGGTGCTGCCGGCGGGCGGTCGCTGTGGGGGCGGTCGGGGCGGATAGGGCGGACGCGGCGGGTACGGCGGATAGGGCGGGTAGTGCCACCAGCTCGATCCGATGGCGAAGCCGATGGTGAAGCTGATCGCCGCCGATCCCGCCACGTACCCCGGCGGGTAGACCGGCGGCGGCGGGTAGGCCGGGTAGGCCCAGGTCCCGTACACCACCTCCGGGCTGTAGACGGGCACGTAGACGACCTGCGGCTGCGCCGGCTCGATCCGGATGATGGTGGTGGTCGTCGTCGATCCGGCATCCGCCCCGCCCGGGCCGGCCTGCTCCACCTTCACCGTCTGCTGCGAGGAGGACTTGAGATTGCCCGCCTCCAGCGCCCGGGCCCGGAGCTGCTGCACCGCGAAGAGCACCGAGTCG
>DATKAL010000100.1:0-9499 GCA_035498135.1 Anaeromyxobacter sp. | reverse complement strand
ATGGAGGACGTGGTCCAGCTCTGCCCACGGGTGATCGTGATCGACCGGGGGCGGATCATCTACGACGGCGACCTGCGCGCCCTCTCCCTCCGGATCCGGCCGGACAAGCGGATCGTGGTCCGCTTCGAGAACGGGGCCGGGGTGGCCGGGGCCGCCGAGCTGGAGCGGCTCGGGCAGCTGGTCTCGCGAGAGGCCGGGCAGGCGGTGCTGCAGGTGGCGGCGGCCGACGTCTCCCAGGCGGTGGCCCGGATCCTGGCGGCGCTGCCGGTGTCGGACCTGACGGTCGAGGACCCGCCGCTCGAGGAGGTCTTCTCCGAGCTGTTCCGTGCCTCGCGGGAGCGGGTGGCCGGCGGCTGAGCGCGGCGGTCAGCGGCCCGGCGGTGGCGCGCCCGGCGGGCCGACCGGCACCGGCGCCCCGGCCGGCGCGATCACCCGGACCTCCGACGCCTCCCCGAGGGCCACCCCGTCGCCGCGCGGCTCGCCCCCGGTCACCTCCACCACGTCGCCGCGGAGGAGCCCGCCGAAGCGCCGGTTGCGCTCGTTCACGTGCTTCTCCTGGAGGGAGAGCCCCATGCGCCCCTCCGGCCCGCAGCCCATGTAGCGCAGGCGCCCCTTGGACGGGAGCGGCTCGGAGACGATCCGGAAGACCCGGCCTGCCGGCGGCTCCGGCCAGGGCTCCCCCGGCGGCCCGAGCGCCAGGTAGCTCATCTTCACCGCCTCCTTGCGCAGGCCGGCGGCGCGGGCGAGCTGGGCGACGAGGGGCGGCGGCTCGATGGGGCGCTCGGCGTGGCACCAGTCGGTCTCGCGCAGGAGGGCCGGGCACGGGCCGCGGAAGAGGCAGGGGGCGCGCACCGAAATCCCCCGGGCGACGAGCAGGTCGCGGACCCGGAGCAGCGCGCGGGAGGTGTCGCGCAGGGCCGGCTCGAGGACGAGCAGCGTCCCGCCGGGCGCGAGGAGCCCGAGGGCCTGCTCGAGGAGATCGGCGCGCCGGCGGTCCTCGTCCTGCCCGCGCCAGAGCTCGTTCAGCAGGTGGCCCATCGTGACGAGGTCGAAGCGCCGCCCCGGGGCGAGGTCGGCGAGCGTCCCGCGGGCCGGGTTCCACTCCCGGGTGGCGAGGGGCTCCCCCGCTGCGCCGGCCAGGGCCCGGGCCGCCGCCAGGGCGCGGGCCGAGCGGTCGGCGGCGATCACCTCGGCGGCGCCAGCGTCCAGGGCGGCAAAGGCGACCGGGGCCGGACCGCTGCCGAGGTCGAGGACGCTCCGCGGCCGGCGGGGCAGCTCGGAGATCGTTCCCCGTGCCTGGAGGTAGGAGATCGGCCAGTAGAAGAGGAGGTAGGCGCCGAGGAGCCGCTCCTCGTCGAGGTAGCGGGCGCCCGCCAGCTCGCGGTCGCGGGTGAGGCCGCGGGAGAGGCGGGCCACCGCCGCCCCGAGCTCGCGGAGCTCGTCGGGGAGGAGCGCGTCGGGCGGAGGCCGGGGGCCGCGCCGGGGTGGACCCTGGCGGCCGTGGCCCGCTCCACCGCGCCCGGCACGCCAGGCGGCGAGGAGGCGCGGCATCCAGCCGGCGAGGTCGGCCGCGGGGGCGGGCACGGCGCGAGGTTGTAACCCGTCCGCGCCGGGGAGTCATGGCCGGCGGAGGGCGGGTCGTGAAGGTCGAGCGTGCTGGGCTGTGCCTGACTGCTGAGCCTGACCGAGGGAAGTTGCTGTGCCTGACCGAGGGAAGTTGAGTCGTGGTGCCAAATCTCGACCTTCGTTACCTGTGGTCGCCGGAGACTCATTGCCCGAAGGCGCCTCGATACGTGGCGCGGTGCCGCCGCTGCACGGGGCGAGGAGGCGACGACCCGCGAACCAGAGCGATTCCTCGCCATCCAGTCCTGCGACGAGCGCGGGCGAGCCTTCAACCCGTCGAATAGGTCGCTCGGCGCCCTGTCGAGATCGCGCCTAACCGTACACGCAGCAGCACGCGCCGTGTTGCAGGCGCATGAGCCATGTGCCGGCCGGGAAGAGGACGCGCCGCTCCCCTGCGCGCCAGGCCGCGAGCGCGACCTTGTAGCCCGAGACGAACTCGGCGAGGCGCTGAAGCGCCTCGATGCGCTTCCACTTGTTCCGGGTGGCGACGCGGGGACTCATGGCCATGCGAGGCTCGCCGGAAGCCGGACTGGAGAGCGGGTCTTGGGCGAGGATGCGCGCGACCCCGAGGAAATGGCGCCCGTCGCGCTCGAGCTCGGCGGCGGCGCGGTCTTCCGCGTCCTGGAGCAGCGCCATGAGCGTGGGGATGAGGGAGTCGTCGTTCTCGAATCCCGGGGGACGGCAGAGGCGCAGCGTCGCCGTGGAAGCGAGGGGGCCGTTCTCGCGAAAGAGGATGGCGGGCCGCTTCACGGTGAGAGCGTCCCCGTCCATGAGCGACGGGGCGGACCAGAGCCCCGGCCAGTCCGATGCCTTGCGAACGAGCCCGGCCACGACCGGATTCGCGAGGACGTAGACCATCTTCTCGAGGATGGCGTTCCCATCCTCGAGGGCGACGGCGCTGTAGCTATCCGGATCCCAGAACGACTCCCAGCGGCCGAGGAAGCGGTTGGTGGCCCTTGCGACGAGCCCGTCGAGATCCCGGTGGAACTCCGGGAGCCGGCCCTGGCGGTCGGTCACGACCAGGTGGAAGTGGTTGGAGAGCACACAGAACGCGTGGACGGCGATGCCGTACTTCTCGGCAGCGACCGCGAGGACGAACTCGAAGATGGCCCGCGAGGCAGCCGTGGGCTTGAGGAAGAATCTTCGTTCCGAGCAGCGGCGTGTGACGAGGTAGGTCTTACCGGCGAGGATCTGTCGGGGGGCGGTCACGGGCTGCGGGAGGGCATCCGAAGTGCCACCGGAACCCGGCCGAGAATCGCGGGGGGATTCGGCGCGGCGGTCCGCCATGCGAACCTGAGGTCCGCGTAAACTTCCCTCGGTCGGCCGCAGCACTCGGTCGGCCGCAGCATAAACTTCCCTCGGTCGGCCGCAGCACCCGTCCCGCTCACGGGTGGATCGCCCGCATCAGCTCCTCCTTCGGCAGCTCCCGGCGCCCCTCGATGAGCCGACGCGCGGCCTCGACCTGGCCGAAGATCCCCCAGAGCAGCACCCCGCGCACCTGCCCACGCTCCAGGTAGTAGACCACCCCCTCGCGGAAGGGCGTCTTCCAGGAGGCGACGGTCTCGAGCCGCGCGTCCATCCGGCCGACGGCCTCGTACCCGAGATCGAAGAGGTCGGAGTAGAAGAACGGCAGGTGCCGGTAGGCCTCGCCGGCGCCGGCCATCGCCCGGCCCGCCGCCCGGCCCATGGTCAGCGCGGCGTCCTCGTGCTCGACCCGCACCTTGCCGCCGAGCGCAGGCGAGGGGAACAGGGCCACGTCCCCGGCCGCCCAGACGCCCGGCGCGCTGGTCTCGAGCCGCTCGTTCACCTCGATCCCGTCGCCGCAGCGGATCCCGGCCGACTCGGCCAGGGCGACGTCCGGGTTCACGCCGATCCCGGCCACCACCGCGTCGGCGACCAGGGTCCGGCCGCCCGCGGTCCGGACCGCGGTCTCCGCGCCGCGCTCCTCGATCGCCACCACCGACTCGCCCGGGTGGGGCCGGACGCCCCGCTCCTCGAAGGTGCGCGACAGGTAGGCGCAGAGATCGGCCGGGTACACGCGGCCACCCGGGGCGGCCTCCGGGAACAACCAGTCCACCGTCCGCCCGGCCTGGCGCAGCGCCGCCGCCAGCTCGGAGCCGATGAAGCCCCCCCCGACCACCACCACCCGCTTCCCGGGCGCGTCCCGCAGCCTCCGGTAGTCGGCCAGGGTGCGGTAGTAGACGACGCGGTCCCCGCCGAACGGCAGCCGCCGCGGCCGCGCCCCGGTGGCGAGGAGGAGCTTCTCGTACCGGTAGACGCCCCCCTGGTCGTCGCGCACCTCGCGCGCCCGGGCGTCGAGGGCCACCGCCCGCCGGCCGGAGAACCGCTCCATCCCCGGGACCTCCGGCAGCCAGACGCTCGCCTCCTCCTTCCCCAGCCAGAGCCCCTTCGAGAGGGGCGGCCGGGCGTAGGGAGCGTCCGGCTCCTCGCCCAGGAGGGCGATGGTGCCGTCCCGGTCCACCTCCCGGATGGCCGCCGCGGCGGCGTGCCCGGTCATCCCCCCGCCCACGATCAGGTACCGGTGAACCGCCATGGCGCGCTCCTCTCCCCCGCCTCGCGGCCAGGAATGACCGACCGCCCACGGATGCGCACCACCCGGAGGGGCTCAAGCTCGGGCGAGGCGCGCCCCGCGGAGCGCGAAACCTCAGGGGAGATCGAAGAGGAGCGCCTCGGCCTCGCCGGCCCCCCGCCCCACCAGGGCGATCGCCGACTCGTCCGAGACCGCCGCCCCGTCGCCGGCTGCGAGGGCGACGCCGTTCAGCGCGAGCTCCCCTCGCGCCACCTGGATCCAGGCGTGCCGGCCCGTGGCGAGCGCGTGGCGCACCTCGACGCCCGGCGCGAGCAGGGTGGCGTGGACCCGGACGTCCCCGTGGAGCCGGGTCGAGCCGTCCGCGCCGTCGGGCGAGGCCACCAGCCGGAGCTTCCCGCGGCGCTCCGCCTCCGGGTAGGCGCGCTGCTCGTACGAGGGGCGGTGGCCCGTCCGGTCGGGGAGGATCCAGATCTGGAGGAAGTGGACCGGCTCCTCGTCGGACGCGTTGAACTCGGAGTGCATGACGCCGGTGCCGGCGCTCATCCGCTGGACCTCGCCCGGCCGGAGCGTGCCGCCGCCCCCGGTCGAGTCCTCGTGGGCCAGGGCGCCGGAGAGGACGTAGGAGAGGATCTCCATGTCCCGGTGGCCGTGGGTCCCGAAGCCCTCGCCGGGGCGGACCCGGTCCTCGTTGATGACCCGGAGCGCGCGGAAGCCCATCTGCGCCGGGTCGTGGTAGTCGGCGAACGAGAACGTGTGGCGGGTGTCGAGCCAGCCGTGATTGAAGTGGCCGCGCTCCGCGGCCTTGCGGACGGTGATCATGCGGCGAAGCGTAAGACCGCGCCGGGCGCCGTCCACGCCATACCTGTGGCCTGCCGGGCGCCGCTCGGCCCCTCGGCTACGGCGGGAGCGGGACCTCGATCACCAGCCCGTCGTGGGCCACCTGGAGCGGCCCCTGCCAGGCCTCGCGCGCCTGGTCGAGGAGCGGCTGCCAGTCCCGGTCGTAGCGGGTGGAGAGGTGCGTGAGCACGAGCCGGCCCGGACCGGCGGCGCGGGCCACCTCCCCGGCCTCGCGCGCCGTCGAGTGCATGGTCTCCTGGGCCCGGTCCGCCTCGGCGTCGCCGAAGGTCGCGTCGTGGATCAGGAGATCCGCGCCCCGGGCCGCCTCCACCGTCCCGGCGCAGGGGCGGGTGTCCCCCGTCACCACCACCCGGCGGCCGCGACGGTGCGGCTCCACCACCTCCTCCGGACGGACCACCCGGCCGTCCGGCAGGGTCACGCGCTCGCCGCGCTGGAGCGCCCCGAAGAGCGGGCCGGCGGGGACCCCCAGGGCGGCGGCGCGATCCGGGTGGAACCGGCCGGGCCGCTCGTCCTCGACCAGCGCCCAGCCGACCGAGGGGGTCCGGTGGTCGGTCTCGAAGGGGAGCAGGGCGCAGCCCTCCCGCGCCACCCGCTCCCCGGGCCGCACCTCGTGGATCCGGACCTCGAAGGCGAACCGATCCGCCCCGGTGAAGAGCATGGTCTCGAGCAGCCGCCGGGCGGGCCGCGGGCCGTACACGTCGAAAGGCTCGGTCCGGCCCTGCATGGAGAGCGTGCGGAGGAAGCCGATCGCCCCCAGGTAGTGGTCGGCGTGGAAATGGGTGAAGAAGATCGCGGCCACGTCGAAGCCGGCCCCGAACTGGATGAGCTGGCGCTGGGTCCCCTCCCCGCAGTCCACGAGGAAGAGCTCGCGCTCGCGCCGGATGGCGAGCCCGGACAGGTTCCGGCGCAGGGTGGGCTGGGCGGCGGAGGTGCCGAGGAAGGTGAGCCGCAGCATGGGGCCTAGGAGCTGGCGCTGGTGTAGCGCGCGATCGACCGCTTCCATACCACGCGGGCCCCGAAGGAGAAGGCCAGCGCGCCCGCCACCACCGCCACCGCCCGGCCCGGCCCCATCCTCCCGAGGAGGGCCTCCGCGGGGAAGGTCGTGAGCACCGCCAGCGGCACGACGAAGGTGAAGAGAAACCGGAGCGCCCCGCGGAAGACGCTCGCCGGCCACCGGGCGGCGTCGTAGATGGAGACGAAGAGGAAGGAGAGGTTGTCGATCTTCACCACGAAGAAGGCCGCCGACACCACCAGGATCCAGAGCGAGTAGAGGATGACGGTGGCCGCCCCGAGCATCACCGCCCCGAGGGCGACCGAGCCGGGCGTGGGGACCCGGCCGAGCCGGTGGAAGGCGACGGCGAAGATCACCAGCCCCCCGAGGACGTCGACGATCCGCCAGGGCTCGAACTTCGCGGTCGAGACCAGGAACTGGGCGTCGGCCGGCTTGAGGAGGACGAAGTCGAGGGTCCCCTTGCGGATGTGCTCGACCACCGCGGTGAGGGAGGGGTTCACCGCCCCCTCCAGCACCCCCTTCACCAGGGTGAACCAGCCCATCACCACCAGCGCCTCGGGGAAGGTCCACCCCGCCACCTGCTCCCGACTGCCGAAGACCACCAGCAGCGGCACGAGCGACCACCCGGTCCAGAAGAGCGCCAGCGCCCCCTCCACCAGGAACTCGACCCGGTACTGGAGCGAGGTCTGCAGGCTGGCGCGGAGCTGGACCTCGAGGAGGCGGAGGTAGCGGAGCACCCTAGCTCCCGAAGGCCGCGAAGCGGCGCAGGCCGAGCCGCCAGGCCCCGCGGGCCGCCAGGGCGAGCGCGACCACGAAGGTCCACTGGACGGCGAGCTCGAGGAGGGCGCGGGGGCGAGGGGTCATCCCGATCACCATCTCCACCGGGAAGGCCAGCATGTAGCGGAAGGGCAGGACCCGGGCCACCGCCTCCACCCAGCGCGGGAAGAGCTCCAGGGGGATCAGGTACCCGGAGAAGACCCCGAAGAGCCCGAGCCAGATCTCGAAGAGCGAGCCGGCCTGGTCCACCCAGAAGGCGAGCGAGCCGATGAGCGCCATCGCCAGGAACGTGATGAGCCAGGCTCCGAGCACGCTCACCGGAAAGATGGCGAGCAGCAGCGGATCGCGGGTGAGCCGCTCGCCGCCCACCAGGGCCAGCGCCCCCAGGGCGACCGGGAGCGAGATGAGGAGCCGGAGCGGCATGGCGGCCACGTTCTCCGCCGCGTAGGCCACCAGCGGGTGGAGGGGGCGGAGGAGGCGGAAGGCGAGGGTCCCCTGCCGGATCTCGTAGTTGAGCTCCCAGATCACCCAGGCGCCGGTGAGGAGCCGCACCACCAGGGTGGCGAGGTAGTAGGCGACGAAGTCGCGCTGCCCGAAGCGGCCCACCGGGGCGTCGCGCGCCACCGCCGACCAGAGGGCGAGCATCACCAGCGGCATGTTGGTGGAGAGGAGCCACACCAGGAACTCCGCCCGGTACGCGACCGCCTCGGCGAAGCCGATCCGGAGGAGGGTGGGAAGGGCGCGGAGGGTGCGGGACACGCGCTCGGGAAGGTAACCCAGGCCGGCTCCGGGCGCCGCCTCCGCGACGCTCCCCTGGCGCCGGGATCCCGGCGTCGCGGCTGCGTCCTCGCCCCCTGTCCCCATCGCACGGTGGGTCGAGGGCCCGAGTCCCCGGGGAACGAGTCGGGCGAATTGCCCATGGGTCGCCGGCCGCCCGGTCCGCCTTGCCGGGATGGCGGGCGCTTGCCGCGCGCACGGACGGTGCACCGGGGCCGCGGCGTGAACGCCACGCCGGAAGAGACCGGGAAGGAACCGAAGATGACCGCCGCGCTCCGCTTCTCGACGCTCCACGCCTGGGCCCTCGTCGCCGCCGGACTGCTCGCCGCCTGCGGGGGCGCCGGCCCCCGGACGCCGCGGCCGCTCTCGGTCTCCGTCGCCTCCGGCCTCTCCGGCCAGGTGACCGAGATCCACCTCGACGCGAGCCCGGCCGGGGTCTCGGTGGTCCTCACCTACGACCCGGCCGACGGCCAGTTCCACGGCACCCTCTCGCTCCCGGCCGGCGCCGAGACCCTGACCGCCACCGCCTGGGCCGACACCGACGGCGACGGCGTGCTCGAGCTGGTCGGCTCCGGCTCCGCGGTGGTCGACGTCGTCCCGGAGGGCGGGAGCGTCTACCTCCGGATCCAGGACACCGGCGGCGCGCCCCCGCTCCCCGGCTACTCGCCGGTGATCACCTCGGTCCAGGTCTCCGACCCGGCCCCGGCGATCGGCCAGCCGGTCACGGTGACGGCGAGCGCCACCGACCCCCTGGGCGGCACCATCACCTACGCCTGGTCGGCCGACTGCGACCCGGGCGTCGACGGCGGGTTCGCCGACCCGACCGCCGCCTCGACCACCTGGACCGGCGCCGCCGCCGGCGCCTGCACGCTCTCGGTGACCGCCACCGCCCGGGACCGGAGCGACGCGCTGGGCGTGACCGTGACGGTCGCCGCCCCGGCCCCCGCCGATCCGGCCGTGGCCGTCTCCGCGCAGTTCGTGCCGGCCGCCTACGTCTCGCACGTGACCGTCTTCACCGCCGGGGAGCTGGACGAGTGCGAGATCGACCGCGACCCGAGCTCGGACGGCACCTGCCGCCTCCCCGGCTTCCTCGGCGGCGCCTTCCTCCTCCAGGCCGCCACCGACGGGATCACCCCCGGGGCCTCGGTCACCGCCACCGACTCGTGCGGCGGCGCGCTCGCCCCGGCGACCGTGAGCGGCCCGTCCGCCTGGTTCGGCTGGGTCGCCCCGTCGAGCGCCACCGTCTGCATCGTGACCTTCGCCGTCGACCGGGACGGGATGCACGACGAGCTCCCGGTCGCCCTGTACGCGTACTGATCCCACGGGGCGTGCCGCCCCGCCCCGCCGGCACAGCCGGCGCGGTCCCCACCCCTGCTCCGCCGGGTCCCGCCGCGCTGCGCCCGCATGTCGAGCCAATCTTGGAAGCCGGGCCAGCGCGGCGCCCGGCGTCGACGGGCTGCGCCCCTCCCCGCGCGGTTGCGGGGCCCCCACCCTGCAGCCCTCCGGCGCCTCACGCCTCCAGCCACGCCGCGTAGGCCTCGAAGCCGTGGGGCCGGCCGAGGAAGTCCTTCACCAGCTCGGCGGCGGGCTTCGAGCCGCCCGGCTCGAGCACCGCCTTGCGGTACCGGCGGGCGGGGGCGGGGTCGAGGAGCCCGGCGGCGCGGAAGGGGCCGAAGAGGTCCTTCGCGATCACGAGCGACCACATGTACGTGTAGTAGATGGCGCTGTAGCCGTCGAGGTGGCCGAAGGACTCCTGGAAGTAGGTCCCCTCCACGTGGCGGAAGGGGGTGTAGGCGGCCATCAGCTCGGCGGTGAGCCGTGTGGTGTCGAGCCCCTGCGGGTCTCGCCGGTGCAGCTCCAGGCTGGTGGCGGCGTAGAACATCTGCTGCCGCACCGCCAGC
>DATKAL010000099.1:0-5972 GCA_035498135.1 Anaeromyxobacter sp. | reverse complement strand
CGGCTGCTCGGCGGCCTTCACGTCCACCACCGCCCGCTGCGCCAGGTCGAAGAGCCGGGTGAGCTGGGCCGGATCGGCCGCCTGGGCCTGGGCCCGCACCTCGGCCAGCTCGGCGTCCGGGAGGTCGAGCGGGGCGGCAGGGACGAGCCGCGCCACCACCACGTTCCGCAGGTGGCGGACCAGCTCCTCCGCCACCCGGCGCAGCTCCAGCCCGCGGGCGTCGAGGGCCTCGAGCTCGGCCAGGAGGGCGGCCCCGTCCCGGCCGATGAGCGCCGCCGCCGCCCGCGAGATCGCCGCCGCGTCCACCGCCCCGAGCGCCCCGGCCACCGCGTCGTCGTCCGGGGCGTCGCCACAGGCGGCCCGGATCTGGTCGAGGAGCGAGAGCGCGTCCCGCATCCCCCCCTCGGCCTGGCGGGCCACCAGGGCGAGGGCCGCCGGGGAGACCTTCATCCCCTCCTCCGTCGCCACCCGCCCGAGCTGGTCCGCGATCTGCTGCAGGGTGAGGCGGCGGAAGTCGAAGCGCTGGCAGCGGGAGAGGATGGTCTCCGGCACCTTGTGGACGTCGGTGGTGGCGAGCACGAACTTCACGTGCGCGGGCGGCTCCTCCAGGGTCTTGAGGAGGGCGTTGAAGGCGCCCTGGGAGAGCATGTGGACCTCGTCCACCACGAACACCTTGTATCGGTCGCGGGCGGGCCGGTACTTCACCGCCTCGACGATGTCGCGGACGTTGTCCACGCCGTTGTTCGAGGCGGCGTCGATCTCCACCACGTCCACCGCCCGCCCCTCGGCGATCTCGAGGCAGGGGGTGCAGGTGCCGCAGGGCTCGGCGGTCGGCCCCTTCTCGCAGTTGAGGGCCTTGGCCACCAGCCGGGCGGTGGTGGTCTTCCCCACGCCGCGCGGGCCGGTGAAGAGGAAGGCGTGGGCGAGCTGGCCGGTCCGCAGGGCGTTCGAGAGCGTCCGGACCACGTGCTCCTGGCCGGACATCTCGCCGAAGCGCTGGGGGCGGTACTTGCGGGCAAGGACCAGGTACGTCATCGGGGGGCCAACGGCCGAAGGGGTTCCTCAGCTAACAGAAAAGCGAGCCGGCCCACAATCCCCGGGCGCACGGAGGACCACCTACCGTTGCTCCCTTCCGGGCCTGGCGGGGTTCGATGATCCCCACGTCGCCCGAGGATTCTGGGCCGGCTCGTCCGGCTGATCGCCGGCTTGCGCCTCCCCACCACTTTAATGGTGCGGGCGGCGCGTCGCTGGCGGAGAGGGTGGGATTTGAACCCACGGTACCGTTCCCGGTACACACGATTTCCAGTCGTGCACCTTCGGCCGCTCGGTCACCTCTCCAATCTAAGTGGGGGAGTGCTCGGTTCCCCCTACGCTTCGCGAGGGGGAACCTGCGCTCCCCCACACCCCCTGCTCGCTCCGGGCCAGGCTCCTCCGCCTGGCCCTGCGCTCGCGGGGGCGATCCTCTCTGTTCCTTCCTGAACCTCGTCAGGGGGAACCTGCGCTCCCCCACACCCTGCTCGCTCCGCTCGCCGGGTGTCTCCTTCTTCCTTTCCTCTCGGGGAGTGCTGCTCCCCCTTTCGCCTCGCTGTTCGAGAAGCGGAGAGCGAGGGATTCGAACCCCCGGTACCGTTGCCGGTACACCTGATTTCGAGTCAGGCGCCTTCGACCAGGCTCGGCCAGCTCTCCGCGGGCGGGTTTAACCGATCTTCCCCCCGCGTGCCAAGGGGGAAGCTCAGCCCTCCCCGGCGCCGCGCCGGGACCGGAAGAAGGCCCGGAGGAGCTCGCCGGCCTCCTCGGCGCGCAGCCCCCGCTCCACCTCGAAGCGGTGGTTGAGCCGGGGGTCGGC
The DNA here is from genome assembly GCA_035498135.1 of Anaeromyxobacter sp. Taxonomy (GTDB): domain Bacteria; phylum Myxococcota; class Myxococcia; order Myxococcales; family Anaeromyxobacteraceae; genus Anaeromyxobacter. The sequence continues at coordinate 4,126 of DATKAL010000099.1, read as the reverse complement.
GGAGAGGTCCTGGAGCGAGCCGACGCACCCGGCCTTGGGGTCGGCGGCGGCGTAGACCAGACGGTCGATGCGAGCCAGCACCATCGCCCCGGCGCACATGGCGCAGGGCTCGAGGGTGGCCACCAGGGTCACGCCGCTGAGCCGCCAGCGCCCCAGCGTGCGGGCCGCCTCCTGGAGGGCCAGCAGCTCGGCGTGGGCGGTGGGATCGGCCGCACCCTCGCGGGCGTTGGCGCCCCGCCCCACGATCCGGCCGTCGTGAAGGGCCACCGCTCCGACCGGCACCTCGCCGCGCTCCCCGGCCTGGCGGGCGAGCCGCAGCGCCTCCTCCATCGCCTCGTCCACGCTCACGGCCCGATCGATACCACGGGGGGCGCGAGCTCCGGGTGGTCGGCGCAGTCGAGGCCGCAGGCGCGGCAGGTGGAGACCGCGCACTTGGGCGTGAGGCGCGCGCCGAGGCCGCGGCGGAGCTCGCGGGCGAGGAAGGCCTTCTCCACCCCCTGGTCGAGGAAGTCCCAGGGCAGGACCTCGTCCACCCCCGCCTCCCGCAGGACGAAGAAGTCCGGGTCGTGGGGCCAGCCGGCCAGCGCCCGCCGGAGGTCGCCGCCGGTCTCCCGGTGGGCGCGCTCGAGCAGGTCGGCGCAGCGCCGGTCGCCGCGGGAGAGCAGGGTCTGGAGGTAGGCCTCGCGGGGGCTGAAGAAGTCGACGTCGATCCCCTTCGGCCGGAGCGTCCGCTCCAGCATGCGCCGCTTCTCCTCCAGGCACCTCCGGTCGTGCATGGGGAGCCACTGGAAGGGGGTCCAGGGCTTGGGCACGAACGGGTTCACCGAGAGCGAGATGCGCCCCATCCGCCCGCGCTCCCTGGCGTAGCGGAGCATGACCTCCTCCCGGATCCGGAGGGCGATCCGGGCCATGCCCACCACGTCGTCGTCGGTCTCGGTGGGGAGCCCGCACATGAAGTACATCTTCACGTGCTGCATCCCCTGGGAGAGGGCGTTCTCCGCCGCCCGGACGATCTGGTCGTCGGTGAAGTCCTTGTTGATGACCTGGCGGAGCCGCTCGGTCCCGGCCTCGGGGGCGATGGTGATGGAGCGCTCCCCGCCCGCCGCCATCCGCCGGGAGAGCCCCTCGGTGATGGCGTCCACCCGGAGCGACGAGGGGCTGAAGGTGCCCCCCTGCTCGCCGATGAAGCAGGTGAGGGGGTCGAGCCCGGTGTGGTCGCTCGTGTCCGGTCCCACCAGGCCCACCCGGAGCCCCGCCTCCACCCCGCGCCGCGCCTCCGCCCGCAGGGTCTCGAGGTCCACCTCACGGTACGGGCGCTGGACGAACCCGGCCGCGCAGAAGCGGCAGCCCCAGAGGCAGCCGCGCGCCACCTCGGTGAGGAACAGGTCCCCGAACTGCGCCTCCGGGGTGTCGACCACGCGCGAGGTGGCGACCTTGCGCAGGTCGGCCACGTACCGGCGGCGGACGCGCGCCGGGGCCCCGTCGTGCGGGGCGAAGCGGGTCACCCAGGCGCCGCCGGGCGCCCGGGTGTCGGCGTACTCGACCTGGTAGAGGCCGGGCACGTACCCGCCCTCGAGCGCGGCCAGGCTCCGCAGCAGGGCGGGCCGGTCGGGGCGCGTGCGCGCCGCCTCGCGCAGCAGGTGGAGGAAGGGCGGCACCAGCTCCTCGCCCTCGCCCACCAGGAAGGCGTCCACGAAGGGGGCCACCGGCTCGGGGTTGATCTGGACGGCGATCCCGCCCGCCACCACCAGCGGGTGCCGGGCGTCGCGGTCGGCGCTGCGCAGGGGAAGGCCGGCCCGGTCGAGGATGGCGAGGAGGTTCCCGTAGTCCTCCTCGAAGGAGAGGGAGAAGGCGACGGCGTCGAAGGCGCGCAGCGGCCGGCCCGACTCCACCGTCCGGGGCTCGCCGCCGTCCTCCGGCAGGAAGGCCCGCTCGCAGGCGGTCTCCGGGTCGGCGTTGAGGAGCCGGTAGACGGCGTGCACGCCCAGGTTGGCCATCCCCAGGCGCCAGGCGTTCGGGTAGACGAGCGCCACCCCGAGCCTTCCGCCCGGGTCCTTCCGGAGCGCTCCCCGCTCGGCCGGTACCCACCGCTCCACCGCGGTCCTCTCTAAGCCGAACGCCGACGGGCCGCCAGCCCCAGGCACCGCGGGCCCGGAAGTCGTACTAGAATCGGCGCCCCAACGGGACCCGACCATGACCACCTCCGCCCGCCCCCTCCTCCTCGCCGCGCTCGCCGCCGCCGCCTTCGGCGGCTGCAAGACCGCGCCGTCCACCCAGGCCCCGGCGCCCGCCGCGCCCCCGGCGGCCGAGGCGCCCGCCGCGGAGGGCCCGGAAGGCGCCCTCCCGGGCGTCTCGCTCGAGGGGCTCACCCCCGAGCAGAAGGAGGCGGTGGCGGACTTCGCGCGCTCGGAGTTCTGCCACTGCGGCTGCCCGCACACCGTCTCCGCCTGCCTCCGGTCGCACCACGGGTGCAAGCACGCTCCCCGGATGGCGCGCCTCGCGGTCCACCTGGTCCGCGCCGGCGCCGACCGGGAGGCCCTCCGCCGCGTGGTCGGCGCCTACTACGCCTCCTTCGACCGCCGCTCCAAGCTGGAGGTGGAGGCCTTCGGTCCGCCCTTCGGGGACGCGGCCGCCCCCGTCACCATCGTGGAGTTCTCGGACTTCACCTGCCCCTTCTGCCAGCGGCTCCGCCCCGATCTGGAGAAATTCGTCGAGGCGCGCGCCGGCCGGGTGCGGCTCTTCTACAAGCCCTTCCCCATCGAGCAGCACCCGGGCGCGCTCGAGGCGGCGCAGGCCGGGGAGTGGGCGCGCGACGCCGGGCTCTTCTGGCCGATGCACGACGCGCTCTTCGCCGCGCGAGACCATGGCGTCGACGACCTGGCGGCGGCGGCGCGCGAGGTGGGGGGCGACCCGGGCGACCTGCGCGACGCGCTCTCGGCCGGGAAGTACCTCACCAAGGTGCGCGGCTCCCAGGTGGAGGCCCGCACCGCCGGGCTCCGCGGGACGCCCACCCTCTTCCTCGACGGCCGGATGTACACCCTCCCCGACTTCAGCGAGGCGAGCCTCGAGTTCACCCTCGAGGACGAGGAGGAGTGGAAGGCGCACGGCGGCTGGGAGCGGGACTAGGCGGGCGATGGCGCTCCTCCTCGACATCGACGCGCACGGCCGCGTGGTCCCGCAGTCGGACGAGCTCCGCCGGGCGCTCGCCGACCGGGCCGGACGCTTCCAGCTCCTCCCCTCGGCGCCCGACCTGCTCGTGGCCCGGCGCAGCCCGGCCGCCGGCGGCGCCGCCGCGCGGCCCCGCTGCATCCTGGCCGGGGACCTGTCCGGCTTCCACATCGCCGACTTCATCGCCTTCGTGCACCAGTCGCGCCTCTCCGGGATCCTCACGGTCTCGGCCGAGGGGGCGGAGCGCTCGGTCGCCTTCAAGGACGGCGAGGTGCGCAGCGCCCAGTCCAGCGCGGCGGGCGAGCGGGTGGGCGAGGTGGCGGTCCGCCTCGGGCTGGTCACCCAGGCCCAGGTGGCCCAGGCGACGCAGGCCGGGGTCCCCCTCGGCCGGCAGCTGGTGGAGAAGGGGCTCCTCTCCGCCAACGATCTCTGGAAGTGCCTCCACGAGCAGGTCGCCGGGGTGTTCCACGCCATCCTCCTCTCGCGGGCGGGCACCTTCTTCCTGGTCGACGACGAGGTGACCGACCGCCCCGGCACGCCCCTGGCGGTCTCGACCCAGTCGCTCCTCATGGACGGGATCCGGCGCATCGACGAGATGAGCCTCTTCCGCGCCCGCATCCCCGGGCCGGAGGCGTTCCTCCGGCGCCGCGAGCCGCGCCGCGCGGTGACCCTGAGGCCGGTGGAGCAGGAGCTCCTCGCCCTGGTGGACGGGCGCCGCACGGTGGCCGCGGTGGCCTCCGCCGCCCACCTGAACGAATTCGACGCCACCAAGATCCTCTACCACCTCGCCGAGGCCGGCTACGTCGAGGCGCTGGCGGAGGCGGTCACCTCTGCCGCCCCCGAGGCGCGGCTGGCCGAGCTGGCGGCGGGGATGAACGAGCTCTACCGCCTGGTGGTGGCGGCGATCCCGGAGCCGGCCCGCCCCGGGTTCCTCGCCGGCGTGCGCGCCTTCCTCGCC
>DATKAL010000098.1:0-10414 GCA_035498135.1 Anaeromyxobacter sp. | reverse complement strand
CTTGCGCTCGCTCGCCACGAGCAGCAGCTCGCCGCCCGGGCCGTGGGGGCGGTGACAGGTCTCGCAGGCGCCGGTGCGGTAGGGCGCGTGCAGCACCTTGGCCGCGGGCCGCGCCTCCTTGTGGCAGGCGAGGCAGCCGGTCGGCGGCGCGACGGCAGCCGGCGCGGCGGCGGGCTGGGCCTCGCGTCCCGCGCAGGCGGCGGCGAGCAGCGCGGCGGCGAGCAGTCGGGTGCGACGCAAGGGGACCTCGGGCTGGCGGGGAATCCGGATAGATTACCACGGCGGGGCGTTCCTCCGCCCCGGGTGACGGCGCCTCGAGGCCGCGGGTGGCCAGGACCCTGGGTACGCTGACGCAGCGCGCATTCACGGCGAGCCCGCCGCTCCATCAGGGGCTTGGCCGGCGGCGTTCCACCCTCCATGATGATCGCAGTGGTCACCTGCCAAGGAGGTCGCATAGCGGAGCAGCTGCAGGAGACGAAAAGTCAGAATGCAGTTCGAGCCGGTCACTGACCGGCAACCGCTCGCGAACGAACGAGCGCAGGTCGTCGCGAAGGGGCCCGCAATCACGGGCCCCTTCGCCTGTCCGGATCGCCGCAGGCGAGAAGTTCCGCGTGCAGGGCGAGGGGAGGCAACCTATCCTTTGCGCCGCCGTGCCGGTCGGGGGGCCGCGCACGGGACGAGGACGGGATGCCGGAGACCACCGTCGGCCTGGGCCGGGTGCTGGTGCTCGATCGTGGTGAGTCCGGCCGCAGGGCGCTCCGCGCGGTCCGGGAGCTGGTGCGCGAGGGCCGGGCGGAGGCCGCCGTCGCCGGCCATCCGGCGCGCGAGCGCCGCTGCCCGCTGGTGCGGGAGGCGGACGAGGCGGTCGAGGTCGACGGCCGCCCCGAGCTGGCGCTGGGCCTGGCCCGCGCCGGCGCCGCCTGGCTCGGCCCCGCCCCCGTCGCCGTCCGCGCCGCCTTCGCCGAGGCGTGCGGCCAGCTCGGGGTGGTCCACCTCGGCCCGTCCGCCGCCACCCTCCGCCGGGTGGCCACGCCCGACGCCGTGGCCGCCCTCGCCGCCGAGCTCGGCGTGCCGGCCGCCGGGGTGGCGACCCCGGACGACACCGCGCGGCTGCTGGAGGTGATCGCCGTCCGGGACGCCGCCGGGAACGCGGCCGTGGTCGGCGTCGGGGACGCCTCCCTCCGGCTCGCCGACGTGGCGGTGCTGGCCGAGTCGCCCGCTCCGGGCCTCCGGCCGGACGAGGACCCCGCCGCCCGGGCCCTGGCCCTCCGGGCCGTCGCGGCCGCCGGCTGGACCGGGGTGGCCGCCGTCCAGCTCCTCCTCGATCCGCGCACGCGGCGGCTGTCGCTGGTCGGGATCGACGCGCTCGCCCGGGCGGCCTCCGCGGTCGAGGCCGCCGCGGGGGTCGATCTGGTGCGCCTCGCCCTCCGGATCGGCGCCGGGCTGCCGCTCGGGCCGGTGCCCCTGACGCCGCGCGGCCACGCGCTCGCGGCCCGGCTCCTGGCGCGCGATCCCGACGCCGGGCTGGCCGCCTCCCCGGGCGTGGTCGAGGTGCTGCGCTTCCCCTCCGACCCGGAGGTCCGCGCCGAGGCGGCGGTGGAGGAGGGCGACGCGCCGCCGGCAGGGGAGCCGCTCGCCACCCTGGTCGCCCGGGGCGCGGACCGGCCCGAGGCGCTCGCCCGGCTCGCCCAGGCGCTGGCCGACGCGGACGTGCTCGTCCGCGGCACGGGGAATACCCGGGCCTGGCTCCTCGCGCTCCTCGACCGCCCCGAGGTGCGGGCGGGGGGCGCCGGCGTGGGCTTCCTCCCCCGCCTCGCCGCCGCCGGCACCCGGCTCACCGCGCCGCGGACGGAGATCGCCCTCCTCGCCGCCGCCGTCGACGCCTACGACGCCGAGCTGGACCTGGAGCGCGCCCGCTTCCTGGCCGAGGCGCGCCGCGGGCGCCCCCGGGTCGGGCCCTCCGCCGGCCGCACGGTGGAGCTGCGCCACGACGGCGTCCGCCACCGGCTCGAGGTCCGCCAGACCGGGCCGGGCGGCTTCCGCATCACCCCCGCGGGCGGGGCGGCGGTGGACGTGGGCCTGGAGCGCGCTGGGCCGTTCGAGCGCCGGCTGGAGGTGGCGGGGAGGCGCCACCGGGTGCTCTCCACAGCCGAGGGGGCGCTGCGACTGGTCGAGGTGGCGGGCGTCGCCCAGGTGATCGAGATCGAGCCGGAGGGGGTGGTGGCCTCTCCCATGCCGGCGGTGGTGGTCGCCATCCCGGTGGTCCCCGGGCAGCGGGTGGCGAAGGGCGAGCCGGTGGCCCGGATCGAGTCGATGAAGATGGAGCTGGCCGTCGCCGCCCCGGAGGCCGGGGTGGTGCGGGAGGTGGTGGCGGTCCCCAACACCCAGGTCGACGCCGGCGCGCCCCTGGTCCGGCTCGCGCCCCGCGGGGGCGGCGCCGAGCCGGGCGGGCCCCTCGAGCTCGGGGGCGCGCCCACGCCCGCCCCGGCCGATCCCCGGGGCCGCTACCTGGCGGCGCTCGACGAGCTGATCCGGCTCACCCTCGGCTACGACGTGGCCCCGGCCGAGGCGAAGCGGCTCGCCGCCGGCTGGCGCGCCGCCTCGGAGGGCGCCCCGGCCGACGACCCCGACGTGCTGCGCGCCGAGTCGCGCGCGCTCGCCGCCTTCGGCGAGCTGCAGGTGCTGTTCGGGAAGGCCCGCCCCCCCGAGCCGGCCGGCGCGCGGCCGCCGATCGAGGAGCTCTGGCTCTACCTGCACGAGCCCGGGGTGCTCGGGCCGGGCCTGAGCCCCGGGTTCCTGGCCGGCCTGCGCCGGGCGCTCGCCCACCACGGCGTCTCGGTGGCGGTGCCCGGGCGCGCCCTCGAGATCGCCCTGCTCCGGATCCAGAAGGCGCACGAGCGCGCCGAGGAGGCGCTCGGGCCGATCCTCTCCATCCTGGAGCGGCGCCTCCGCCGGGAGGGGCTCCCGCCCACCGTCTCCCCGGGCGACGCCCGCGCCACCATCGATCGCCTGGTCGAGGTCGGTGAGGAGCGCTTCCCCGCCCTGGCCGATCTGGCCCGGGAGCTCCGCTACCGGCGCTTCGACGAGCCCGCCCTCGAGCGGGTCCGGGCCGAGATCTACGCCGAGGCCGAGGCCGCCCTGGCCCGGCTCGCCGGCGGGCAGGGCGAGGCGCGCGAGGCGGCGGTGGCCTGGCTGGTGGCCTGCCCGCAGCCCATCGTCACCCTGCTGCTCTCCCGGCTCGCCGCCGCCCAGGAGGCGGTCCGCCCGCGCCTGGTCGAGACCATCCTCCGCCGGTACTACCGGATCCGGCCCCTCCGCGAGACCGGGACCCGGATGGTGGACGGCGTCCCGCTCGCCTCGACCCGCTACCTGCTCGAGGGCAAGACCATCCGGATCCTGGCCGCCTTCGCCCCGGCCGACCGGCTCGACCGGGCCCTGCGCGTGCTCGCCGCCCAGGCGGCCGAGACCCCGGCCGACGGCGACCTGGCCGTCGAGGTCTACGCCTGGCGCGACGGTCCGGGGGAGCCGGAGGAGGCGCAGGTCGAGGCGCTCGCGGCCGCCCTCGCCCGGGCCCGCTTCCCCCGGCCGCTCCGGCGGGCCTCGCTCCTCTTCGCCATGCCCGGGCGCGGCCTGGAGCGGCGCGCCAGCCAGCAGCACTTCACCTTCCGCGGGGGGCCGGAGGCGTTCGAGGAGGACCGCCGCTACCGCGGCGTCCACCCGCTCCTCTTCCGGCGGATGCAGCTCGGTCGCCTCGCCCGGTTCGATCTGGAGCGGCTCCCCTCGGCCGACGAGATCCACCTCTACCGCGGGGTGGCCCGGGGGAGCCCCCGCGACGAGCGGCTCTTCGCGGTGGCCGAGGTGCGGGACCTCACCCCGATCCGCGACGCGGCGGGCCGGGTGGTGCAGCTCCCCAGCCTGGAGCGGCTCCTCCACGAGGCGCTCGCCGGCATGCGCCGCTTCCAGGCCCAGCGCGCCCCGCACCAGCGCCTGGAGTGGAACCGGATCATGCTCACCGTGGAGCCGCCCATGCTCCTCTCCCGGGAGGAGGTCCGCGCCCTGGCGGAGCGGCTCGCCCCCGCCACCCGCGGGGTGGGGCTGGAGATGGTGGCGATCGCGGCCCGCGCCCCCGATCCGGCGGGCGGCCCGCCACGCGACGTGCTGCTGCGCGTCACCACCGCCGGCGGCGAGCTCTCCCTCCGCTACGACGAGCCGACCGATCGCCCGCTCGAGCCCATGGCCGAGCTGCAGCAGCGGGTCACCCAGCTGCGCCGCCGCGGGCTCACCCACCCCTACGAGATCGTGAAGATGCTGGCGCCGGCCCGGGGCGCGGTGTCGGCGTCGCCGCCCGGCGAGTTCGTGGAGCACGACCTCGACGCCGCCGGCGCCCTGGTCCCGGTGCAGCGCCCGCCCGGCCAGAACGAGGCCAACATGGTGGTGGGGGTGGTCCGGAGCTTCACCGACCGCTACCCGGAGGGCATGCAGCGGGTGGTCCTGCTCGGCGATCCCAGCCGGGCGATGGGCTCGCTCGCCGAGCCGGAGTGCCGCCGCATCGAGGCCGCCCTCGACCTGGCGGCCCGGCTGCGGGTCCCGCTGGAGTGGTTCGCGGTCTCCGCCGGGGCCAAGATCTCGATGGAGAGCGGCACCGAGAACATGGACTGGATCTCCCGGGTCCTGCGGCGGATCGTGGACTTCACCCAGGCCGGCGGCGAGATCAACGTGGTGGTCACCGGGATCAACGTCGGCGCCCAGCCCTACTGGAACGCCGAGGCCACGATGCTCATGCACACCCGGGGCATCCTGGTGATGACCCCCGGCTCCGCCCTGGTGCTCACCGGCAAGGAGGCGCTCGAGTTCTCCGGCTCGGTCTCGGCCGAGGACAACCAGGGGATCGGCGGCTACGACCGGATCATGGGGCCGAACGGGCAGGCGCAGTACCGGGCCGGGAGCCTGGCGGAGGCGCTCCAGATCCTCCTCCAGCACTACGCCCACACCTACGTCGCCCCGGGCGAGCGCTTCCCGCGGCGCGCCGCGACCGTCGATCCCCCCGACCGAGACGTCCGCGCCTCTCCCCACGGCCCGGAGGGCGGGGCGGGCTTCGAGACCGTCGGCGACGTCTTCAGCCCCGAGAAGAACCCGGAGCGCAAGAAGCCCTTCGCCATCCGGCGGGTGATGGAGGCGGTGATCGACCAGGACCACCCGCCCCTCGAGCGCTGGCGCGACCTGCGCGGCGGCGAGACGGCGGTGGTCTGGGACGCCCACCTCGGGGGCTGGCCGGTCTGCCTGATCGGCATCGAGTCGCATCCGGTCCCGCGCCTGGAGGTCGCCCCGGCGGACGGACCCGACGCCTGGTCGGCCGGGACGCTCTTCCCCCAGTCGTCGAAGAAGATCGCCCGGGCGGTCAACGGCGCGAGCGGGGTCCGCCCGGTGGTGGTGCTCGCCAACCTCTCCGGCTTCGACGGCTCCCCCGAGTCGATGCGCAAGCTGCAGCTCGAGTACGGCGCCGAGATCGGCCGGGCGGTGGTGAACTTCCGGGGGCCGTTCGTGTTCTGCGTGGTGTCGCGCTACCACGGCGGCGCCTTCGTGGTCTTCTCCAAGGCGCTGCGGGAGGACCTGGAGGTGGTGGCGGTGGAGGGGGCGCGGGCCTCGGTGATCGGCGGCGCCCCCGCCGCGGCGGTGGTGTTCGCCCGCGAGGTCGAGACCCGGGCCCGGAAGGACCCGCGGCTCGCCGAGCCCCGGGCGGAGAAGGCCCTCGGCCCGGAGCTGGGGGCGCGGATCCGCTCCGAGAAGGTGGGCGAGGTGGCCGAGGAGTTCGACCGGATCCACACCGTCGAGCGCGCCCTGAAGGTCGGCTCGCTCGACCGGATCATCGCCCCGGCCGACCTCCGGCCCTACCTGGTGGGCGCGGTGGAGCGCGGGATCGCGCGGACCGGCGGGCGCTGACGGCCGCGGCCCATTCACCCCGTCCAATCGAACGCCACCGGGCCGATCCCGCGGAGACGCGTCGCGGAGACGCCACCGCGGAAAGGTGAACCCGGCGCACCGGGCTCGGGGGCATCCACGACCGCCCGCTGGCCGATCGCGGCTCTCAGGTCCTGCCCAGGGCCCGCAGGAGCTTGGCCCGGGCGCTCGCCAGGCTGAAGTCGGCCTGGACCTTCTGGGCGCCCGCGCTCGTCGCCGCCACCTGGGCGTCGCCGAGCTCGATGATGCTCCCGGCGCCCGCCTGGTAGCGCCCCTCGGCGAGCCGCAGCTGCTCCTTGGCGTTGACGAGCGCCTCGGCCGCCGAGTCGACGGCGGCGAGCGAGGCCACCACCTGGAGGCGGGCCTGCTCCACGTCGACCCGGACCTGGATCCGCAGGGCGTCCTCCTGCGCCTTGATCGCGTCCAGGTTGGCGTCCGCCTCCTGCACCTGGGCGCGGGTCAGCCCGCCGGCGAACAGGCTCCAGGAGAGGGTGAGCTGCGCGCTCCAGTTCGGGGAGGTGGTGTCGAGCGCCGGGCCGGTCTGGGTGAGCCCGGCCTGCGCCCCCAGGGTCGGCAGGTAGCCGGCCTGGGCCGCCCCGCGGGTGAGCTCCTGGGCGCTCCGCTGCGCGTGGAGCGAGGCCAGCTCGGGACGGGCGGCGAGGGCCTCGGCCAGGAGCGGCTCGCCCGGCCCCTGCTCGCCGGGGACCGGCGGCAGGGCCTCGCTCGAGATCTCGAAGTCGGCCGGCCCGTCGAGCCCCATCGCCTGCGCCAGCTGGGCGAGGGAGATGGCGTAGAGGTTCCGCGCCTGGATGAGCTGCACCTGGGCGTTGGCGCGGTTGGCGCGGGCGGTGGCCAGGTCGATCTCCGGGTGGGTCCCCACCTTCACGAACCCCTCCACCTGCCGGAGGTGGGCCTCCTGGTTGGTGAGGGTGTCCTGGGCGACGCCCACGAGGTCCCGGGCGGCGCGGGCCGTGAAGTAGGCGGTCTCGGCGTTCGCCACCACGTCGAGCTCGGTGGCCTGCTGGGTGGCGCGCTGGGCGTCGGCGGTCGCGCCCGAGGAGCGCCAGCGCTGGATGGCGCCCAGGTCGAAGAGGGTCTGGGAGAGGAAGGCCCCCGCGCTCCAGGAGTTCGTGCCCGACCAGCTGGTGGGCCGCCCGGCGCCGATGGAGCCCGGGACCGAGCTGTTCGCCGTGGCGCGCTGGTAGTAGGCCGTCGCGTTGAGCTGGGGGAGGAGGGGGGCGCGGGCCTCGTCGCTCCGGGCCACGGCCGCCGTGGTGGCGGCCAGGGCCTGGCGCAGCTGGGGCTGGTGCTCGCGGGCGGTGCGGATGACCTCCTCGAGCGTGACGACCCGGGCGGTCGGGGTGCCGGGCGCGGGCGCGGCCGGCGCGGCCTGGGCCGCCGCCAGGGCGGGGAGGACGGCGGTGAGGAGGAGCAGGCGTGCGAGCGTCATTCGAACCTCAGGGCCTGGATGGGATCGAGGCGGGAGGCGCGGCGGGCCGGGTAGAGGCCGAAGACGACGCCCACCAGCCCGCTGAAGCAGACGGCGACCAGGATCACGTCCGCCCGGAAGAGGACGGGCCAGCCGAAGGCGGTCGCCAGCCTCCAGGCGACGCCGAGCCCGAGCCCGACGCCGATGATCCCGCCCGCCACCGCCAGGACGAGGGCCTCGGCGAGGAACTGGAGCAGGACGTCCCGCCCCCGCGCCCCGACCGCCATGCGGACCCCGATCTCGCGGGTCCGCTCGGTGACCGAGACCAGCATGATGTTCATGATCCCGATCCCGCCCACCAGCAGGGAGACGGCGGCGATGGCGGCGAGGAGGGTGGTGAGCGTCTTCGCCCCCTCCTGCTGGGCGCTGGCGGTCTCGGCCAGGTTGCGGATCGAGAAGTCGTCGTCGGCGCCGTCGGGGAGCCGGTGGCGGTCGCGGAGCAGGGCCCGCACCTGGCGCTCGGCGCGCTGGGTGGTGTCGGCGCTGGTGGCCCCCACGAAGATCACGCCCTGGATGAGGTTCTTGAGCCCGCCCTGGAGCTTGGCGAGGAAGGTCGAGCTCGGCACGAAGACCGCGTCGTCGAGGTCCTGGCCGGTGGGGGACTGGCCCTTGGGCGCGAGCACGCCCACCACCTGGAAGGGCACGTTGCGGATCCGGACCTGCTGGCCGACCGGGTTCACCGCGCCGAAGAGCCGGTCCGCCACCGTCTGGCCGAGGAGGGCGACCTTGGTGCCGGAGTCCACGTCGGAGGCGGCGAACCCGACGCCCCTCGCCACCGGCCAGTCGCGGATGGCGAGGTAGTCCGGGGTGGTCCCGTTCACCGAGGTGGTCCAGTTCACGTCCTCGGAGACCACCGCCGCGGTGGTGCGCAGGAGCGGGGCGGCGTAGCGGACCGAGGGCAGCTCGGTCTGGATCGCCTTCAGGTCGTCCCAGGTGAGCGTGGGCAGGCTGCCGAAGCCGCCCATCGCGCCGCCGGCGGTGGTGGTGCCGGGCAGGACGATGAGGAGGTTCGCCCCCAGCGACTCGAAGGCCTTCTGCACCCGGTCCTTGGCCCCGTCGCCGATCGCCACCATCGCGATCACCGCCGAGACGCCGATCACCATCCCCAGGGTGGTGAGGAAGGAGCGCATCTTGCTTCGCAGCAGGGCGCGGAGCGCCACCCGCAGGGTCTGGAGGAGGTTCACGGCGCCACCCTCTCCTGCGCCGCCGGCCCCGCGTCGTCCTCGTCCGCCGGCCGGGGCACGGCCCGGCGGGGCGTCTGCCGCACGTCGGAGCGGATGGTCCCGTCCCGCATCACGATCACCCGGGAGGCGTGCTCGGCGATGTCCGGCTCATGGGTCACCAGCACCACCGTGATGCCGGTGCGCCCGAGCTCCTGGAGGATGGCCATCACCTCCACGCTGGTGCGGGAGTCGAGGTTCCCGGTCGGCTCGTCGGCGAGGAGGACGTGCGGGCGGTTCACCAGGGAGCGGGCGATGGCGACGCGCTGCTGCTGGCCGCCGGAGAGCTGGTTCGGGTGGTGGTCGGCGCGATCGGCCAGCCCCACCCGCGCCAGCGCCTCCTGGGCGCGGGCCCGGCGCTCGCCCGACCGGAGCCCGGCGTAGAGCAGCGGGAGCTCCACGTTCTCCAGGGCGCTGGTGCGGGAGAGCAGGTTGAAGCTCTGGAAGACGAACCCCAGGGTCCGGTTGCGGATCGCCGCCAGGGCGTCGGCGGACAGGGCGGAGACGTCCTGGCCCTCGAGCAGGTAGCGGCCGCGGCTGGGCCGGTCGAGGCAGCCGACCAGGTTCATCAGGGTGGACTTCCCCGATCCCGAGGCGCCCATCACCGCGGTGAACTCTCCCCGGGCGACGGAGAGCGTCACGCCCCGCAGGGCGTGCAGCACGCCGTCCCCCATGGCGTAGGTCTTCCAGACGTCCTCGAGCTGGATGAGGGGGAAGTCGGCCACCGCGCCTCCTAGAACGGCCCGCGCCGCGGACCCATGCCGCCCGGCGCGCCGCCGCTCGCGCCGGCGCCCGCCGGGCCGTTCGCGTCGGTGATCACCAGGTCGCCGGGGTGGAGCTCCCCGGAGACCACCTCCGTGAAGGTGCCGTCGGAGACGCCGGTGTGGATCACCACCGCCTCCGGCTTCGCGCCCGGGCGGAGGACGAAGACCACCTTGCCGCTGCCCTGCTCCCGCGGGGCGCCGCGCGGGGCCGTCCCGCCGGCGGCCGCCGGGACCACCGCCCCGCCCCGCGCCTGGCCCCCGTCGTCGGCCCGGGCCGTCCGGCCCGCGCCCGGCGCCGCCCCGGCGCGCGGCATGCCCGCCGGCGGCCGGAAGCGGACGGCGGCGTTGGGGACGCGGAGCGCGTCCTCCTTGTCGTCGTAGACGAAGGTCACCGTGGCGGTCATCCCCGGCCGGAGCTTCAGGTCCGGGTTGGAGACGTCCACCACCGCGTCGTAGGTCACCACGTTCTGCACGGTCTGGGCGGCGTTCCGCACCTGGCGCACCACGCCCTTGAAGGTCTCGCCCGGGAAGGCATCCACGGTGAAGGTGGCCGACATGCCGTCCCGCAGGCGGCCCACGTCGGCCTCGGCCACGCTGGTGTCCACCTGCATCTTGGCCAGGTCCTCGGCGATCACGAAGAGGGTGGGGGCCTGCAGCGAGGCGGCCACCGTCTGCCCGACGTCGACGTTGCGTGAGATGACCGTGCCGGAGGTCGGCGAGCGGATGTCGGTGTAGGCCAGGTTGACCTCGGCCTGGTGCAGGGCGGCCTTGGCCTGGGCCACCGCTCCCTCCGCGGCCTTGACGGTGGCGGCCGCGGCGTCGGCGTTGGACTGGGCGGTGTCGTAGTCGGCCTGGGCGATGAGCTTCTGCTCCACCAGCTGCTTGCTGCGAGCCGCCTGGCGCTGGGCGTCGACCTGCTGGGCCACCGCCTTGGCCAGGTTGCCCTGGGCGGCGAGGTGGTTGGCCCGGGCCTGCTCGGTGGC
>DATKAL010000097.1:0-4694 GCA_035498135.1 Anaeromyxobacter sp. | reverse complement strand
GCGCCGGCAGCGCCGCGAGCCGCTCGACGGCCGCGATGGGATCGCCCGCCCCCCGGCGCAGCACGTAGCCGAGCCAGTAGGCCGCGCCCCGCCCCAGCAGGCCGCGCTCCTGCAGGGCGTCCACCGCCAGGTTGACGAGCGGGATCCCCCGCGGCCCGGCGTCGTGGAGCCCGAGGAGCCGGAGCACGGTCCGCTCGATCGACACGGTGGTGTGGCGCCGGACCGACTCGAGCACCGGGTCGGTGATCCGGTCGGCGAGCGTCCGGCAGCGCTCCACCTTGGCCCGGTCGAGCGGGAGATCGGGGACCTGGCGCCCGTCGGCGAGCCGCATGGGCCTGGATTAGACCCGCGCGCCCGGCGGGGCAAGGTTCCAGCCGGGCCCCCCGTGGGCCGGCGACACCGTCAGGGCGGGAGACGGCTGGCGAACGCCTCCGCCCGGACGCCGAAGCACTCGGCGCCGTCGCTCGCCACGACGCGCACCCGGGCGAGCTCGCCCCGCCGCTCGTGCACCGCCGGCCACCGCACCGTGGCGTAGCGCCGGGCGGTGCCGCGGGCGATCCCGTCCACGATCCGCTCCACCACCACCTCCAGCTCGCGCCCGGCCTGCGCCGCCAGGAAGGCGCGCCAGCGCCGCTCCGAGAGGGCGAGCAGCTCGCGGACCCTGGCCCGCTGCACCTCGCGCGGCACCGCCGGCCGCATCGCCGCCGCGGGCGTTCCCCGCCGCGGCGAGAAGGGGAAGACGTGCAGGTAGGCGAGGGGCAGCGCCTCGACCAGGGCCACCGTGGCGCGGTGGTCGGACTCGGTCTCGCCGGGGAAGCCGACCATCAGGTCGGTGCCGATGCAGGCGCCGGGGACGAGGACGGCCAGGTCCTGCACCACCCGCCGGTACCGGTCCAGGCGGCAGGGCCGGCGCATCGCCTCGAGGATCCGGGGCGAGCCGCTCTGGACGGGCAGGTGGAAGTGCTCGCACAGCGGGCGGACGGTGACGGCGTCCAGCACCAGCTCCATGGGGAACTCGAGCGGCTCGATGGAGGAGAGCCTGAGCCGGGCGGCGAGGCCCCGCGCCAGCGCCGTCCGGACCAGCTCCGCCAGGGAGCGGCGCGGCTCGAGGTCCTTGCCGTACGCTCCCAGGTGGACGCCGGTGAGGACCACCTCGGCGTGGCGGGCCCCGAGCGCCAGGAGCCGGTCCACCGCGTCCTCGAACGGGAGCGATCGGGAGCGGCCGCGGGCGAGCGGGACCACGCAGTATGCGCAGCGCGCGTCGCAGCCGTCCTGGACCTTGAGGAACGGGCGGGTGTGGCGGGCCGGATCGCCCGGGGCCGGGCCCCAGGCCGGGGCGCTCCGGACCGCCGCCTCGACGGCCTCCGCCCCCTGCATCCCGGCCTCGAGCCGCGCCAGGACCGCCGGGACCGCTCCCTGGGCCCGGACCCCCACCACCGCCTCCACCCCCGGGAGCGAGGAGATCGCCTCCGGGCAGAGCTCGGCGTAGCAGCCCGCCGCCACGATCCGCGCCCCCGGGTGATCGCGGGCCGCCCGGCGGATCGCCTGCCGCGCGGCCGCGTCGGCGTCCGCGGTGATGGTGCAGGTGTTCACCACCACGTACTCCGCGCGCTCGCCCTCCCCTGCCAGCTCGAACCCGGGCGGCAGGCTGGCGGCGAGCGCGTCCAGATCGGCCCGGTTCACCCGGCAGCCCAGGGCGACCAGCGCCACCCGCCGACCGGCGGCCGGCCGGTCAGGCGATTCGCCCGCCACCGAGAACCTCGTCGCCCGCGTAGAAGACCGCCGCCTGTCCGGGGGCCACCCCGCGCACCGGGGCCGAGAGGCGCACGGCCGCGGCCCCGCCCTGCCCCGGCCGCACCTCGCCCCGCACCCCCTCGTGCCGGTGGCGCACCTTCACCAGCGCCTCGAAGGCCCCGGCGGGCGGCGCCCCGGCCACCCAGGTCGCCTCCCGCACCTCGAACCGCTCGCGGGACGCTTCCGCCGCCGAGCCCACCACCACCCGGGCCGCCGCGGCGTCGATCCCCACCACGTAGCGCGGCGCGGGGCCGGCCACCCCCAGGCCCCGGCGCTGGCCGACGGTGAACCGGTGCACGCCGGCGTGGCGCGCCAGCACCTCGCCCGCGGTGGACACCACCTCCCCCGGACGCACGCGCCCCGGGGCCCGGAGCGCCACGAAGTCCCCCACGTCGCCCCGGGTGACGAAGCAGATCTCCTGCGAGTCGGGCTTGGCCGCGTTCGGCAGCCCGGCCTCCGCCGCGGCCGCCCGCACCGCCGGCTTGGCCAGCCCGCCCACCGGGAAGAGGACCTCGGCGAGCGCCTCCTGGCCGAGCCCGTAGAGGAAGTAGCTCTGGTCCTTCGCCGGATCGGCCGCCGCCCGGAGGGCGAAGCGCGCCCCGCGCCGCTCGACCCGGGCGTAGTGGCCGGTGGCGAGCCGCGCCCCCAGCGCCCGCGCCCGCCGGAGGAGCCAGTCGAACTTCACCTCCGTGTTGCAGGCGACGCAGGGGTTGGGGGTGAGGCCGGAGAGGTAGTCCTCCACGAACCGGTCCACCACCCGCTCCCGGAAGCGCGCCTCCACGTTGGCCACGAAGAAGGGGATGCCGAGCCGGCGGGCGGCCGCCCGGGCGTCCTCGAGATCGTCGGGGGCGCAGCAGGACCGGCCGCGCCCGGGGTCGGAGTGGTCCCAGACCCGCATGGTGACGCCCACCACCTCGTGCCCCTGGGCGGCGAGGAGCGCCGCGGCGGTCGAGCTGTCCACCCCACCGGACATGGCGACCAGGATCCGCATCGGGGGTTCCGGGCGAGGACGGGCGCGGCTCGCGGGCCGCACCCGCTCAGCCGCCGTAGCCCTCCCCGCCGGCCGGGGCCCCGGCGGCGGCCGCACGCTCCACCGGCCGGAGCGGGATCTCGAGGACGAACTTCGAGCCGTTGAAGTGGCGGACCCCTCGCGGCTGGGTCCGGGGCGGGCTCTCCACCACCACCCGTCCACCGTGGGCCTCGGCGATCCGCAGGGCCACCGGCAGCCCGAGCCCCGAGCCTGGGCGGCGGGCCTCGTCGCTGCCCCGGACCGCGGCGTGGTGGAGCGGCTCGAAGATCCGCTCCTGCTCGGCCGGGCGGATCCCCGGCCCCTGGTCGTAGACGGCCCAGCGGAGCCAGCCGCCCTCCCGCGCCACCTCCACCAGGACCTCGCCCCCGTGGGGCGAGAACTTGACCGCGTTCGAGACCAGGTTGGAGAGCGCTTGCCGGAGCTTGCGCGGGTCGGCGGCCACCGCACCGCCCCCCGCGTGGGCCACCGACACGTGGAGCCGGGCGTCCTTGACCGCGGAGCGCTGCTCGGCCACCACCTCGTCGGCCATCAGGTCGGGCTCGACCGGGCCCTCGAGAATCAGGGCGCGGCCGGTCTGCAGGCTGGCGAAGTCGGAGAGGTTGTCGACCACCCGGGTGAGCCGGGCGACCGAGTGGATCATCGAGTCCACGATCCGCCGCTGCTGCGCGGTGAGCGGGCCGAGCTTGTCCGCCTGGAAGATCCGGAGGTAGCCGGCCAGCGGGGTGAGCGGCGTGGAGAGCTCGTGGGCCAGGTTGTGCATGAACGCGCTCTTCAACCGGTCGAGCTCGAGGAGCTTGGCGGTCGCGCGCTGCTCCGCGGCGAGCGCCGCCTGGAGGTGCGCCGCCATGGTGGCGGACATGGCGCGGAGGGTGGCGCGCTCGCCCTCGTCGCTCAGGCGCTCGCGCTTCCCGGCGAGGAAGGCCCGGACCTCGTCGCCCAGGTGGTCGTCCGCCCCCCGGGGGAGGAAGCCGTCCGCCCCGGCGGCCAGGGCGCTGTCGTGCTCCTCGGCCGAGTCCCCGACGGTGACGATGGGGACGTGCTGCAGGGAGCGCTCGGCGCGGAGCCGGGCGGCCAGCTCCCAGCCCTCGAGGTCCGGCAGGTGGGCGTCGGTCAGGATCAGGTCCGGCGGGAGCGCCAGCGCCCGCTCGATCCCCTCGAGCCCGGAGGCGGTGGCCTCGACCGCGAAGCCCGCCGCCTCGAGCAGCTCCGTGACACGCTTCCGCAGGGCCTCGTTGCCCTCGATGCACAGCACCCGCGACGCCATCTCCTGACCTCGGCGGGGATTATAAGCGCCCGGGGCGCAGTTCCCACCACCGCTGCAGCGCCTGGCCGAGCCGCTCCGGCGTGTTCTCCGCCGGATCGGCCAGCACCTGGTCGAGGAGGTGCCGGAGCGCCTCCCCCACGTGCGGCCCGGGCCCCGCCCCGAGCAGCGCCATCACCGCCCGGCCGTCGAGCGCCAGCTCCGGGGTGGAGAGCGGGGGCGCCTCGGCCAGCACCGCCCGGACGCGCTCCGCGAGCCGCCTCGCCCCGGCCGCCGCCGCCCGGGCACGCCGCCCAGGCGGGAGGGCGCGGGCCTCGGCGGTCGCCAGGGCCAGGACCGCGCCGATCCGCTCCCGGCCCACGGCGGCCAGGAGCCGCCGCACCTCCGCGGGGGTGGCCGGATCGACCGGGGCCGGCCGGAGGGCGCGGCAGGCGTGCGCGCCGATCAGCGCCGCGGCCTCCTCCGCGAGCCGGCGGGGCAGCCGGAGCCCGAGCAGCACCCGCTCCGCGGCCTGAGCCCCCAGCGGGTGAAGGAGCGCGGCGAAGCGAAGCGGCGGCTCCGCCGGCGTCGCCTGCAGGACGGCACCGGCGTGCGCCAGGGTCGCCCGCG
>DATKAL010000096.1:0-3426 GCA_035498135.1 Anaeromyxobacter sp. | reverse complement strand
CTGGAGGAGGGGCGGCTCACCGACGGCCGGGGCCGCCAGGTCGACTTCTCCAACGCGGTGGTGATCCTCACCTCGAACCTGGGGGCGGCAGAGTCCACCCGGGCCGCCACCGGCACCGTGGGCTTCGGCGCCGCCGAGCGGACCCCGCCCCGCGAGGAGCGCGCCCTCCACGCGGCGCGCGGCGCCATCCCGCCGGAGCTCTGGAACCGGCTGGACGAGCGGATCGCCTTCGGCCCGCTCTCCCGGGAGGACATGGCCCGGGTGGCGGCGCTCATCCTCGCCGAGTCCTCCCGCCGGCTGGAGGGCGAGCGGCGGATCCGCTTCACCGCCAGCGAGGCGGCGGTGGCCTTCCTCCTCGAGCAGGGCGGCTACGACCCGTCGCTCGGCGCCCGCCCCATGCGCGGGGCGGTGCAGCGGCTGGTCGAGGCCCCCCTCGCCGAGCGGATCCTCCGGGGCGAGTTCGGCCCCGGCGACGCGGTCCGGGTGGAGGTCGGCGAGGGCGGGCTGCGGTTCGAGCGGGCGGCCTAGCGCTTCTCGACATCCCAGCGCTGTCCCGGCCCTTCTCCGGCTCGGCTGCCGACCGCCCCGCTGCGAGAAGGATCGGGGCGGCCCGGCCTCTCTCCGACCGCGCGCAGGCCGCGTCGCTGCGTACGGACCCGATCGATCGTCGGACCGCGTGCACGAATGTGGCCGGGCGCCTCCTGCGCCCGCCGCCGCCCGTCCGCGCCTGGCCCGTTTCGTGCCGCGGCCCCGCGCGTTCAGGGCCCGCTCGGAAGCACGGCGCCGGTCGCGACTCGGCGGCCGAGCACGTCGGAGAGAGGCCGGGACGCCCCGGCGGATGCCGGGCGGCGTCACGTCCCGACGACTGCCGGCCGACGCGGCGGACCTCCGCGCCCCGGGAGGCGCCTCAGCCCTGGATCGCCCGCGCCGGCTCCACGAACTCCAGCCCGAGCGCCTGGGCCACCTCGCGGTGGGTGACCTGCCCGCGGTGGACGTTCAGGCCGGCGAGGAGGTGCCGGTCGTCGGAGAGGGCCTTCTTCCAGCCCTTGTCGGCCAGGGCGAGGACGAACGGGAGGGTGGCGTTGTTCAGGGCGAAGGTGGAGGTGCGGGGCACGCCGCCGGGCATGTTGGCCACGCAGTAGTGGATGACGCCGTCCACCACGTACGTCGGCTGGTCGTGGGTGGTGGGCTTCGAGGTCTCGCAGCAGCCGCCCTGGTCGATGGCCACGTCGACGATCACCGAGCCCGGCTTCATCCGCTTCACGATGTCGGCGGTGACCAGCTTCGGGGCGGCCGCGCCGGGGATGAGCACCCCGCCCACCACCAGGTCGGCCGAGGTGCAGTGGCGCTCGATCGCGTCGCGGGTGGAGAACACGGTGTTGAGCGGGCGGCCGAACTGCTTCCAGAGGTTGCGCAGGACGTCGGTGCTCCGGTCGAGGACCCAGACCTCGGCCCCCATCCCGAGCGCGATGGCGACGGCGTGCGTCCCCACCACCCCGCCGCCGAGCACCACCACCTTGGCCGGGTCGACGCCCGGCACGCCGCCGAGCAGCACGCCCAGGCCGCCGTGCGCCTTCTCCAGGAAGTAGGCGCCGGCCTGGATCGACATCCGGCCCGCCACCTCGGACATGGGGGCGAGGAGCGGCAGCCCGCCGGACGCCGAGGTCACGGTCTCGTAGGCGATGCAGGTGGCGCCCGACCTCACCAGGTCCTCGGCCTGCTCGCGATCGGGCGCCAGGTGCAGGTAGGTGAAGAGGACCTGGCCCGGGCGGAGCCGCTTCCGCTCCGGGGCGAGGGGCTCCTTCACCTTGACCACCAGGTCCGCCTTCTCGAACACCTCGGCGGCGGTGCGCACCACGGCGGCGCCGGCGGCGGCGTAGTCCGCGTCCGCCATGCCGATGCCCAGCCCCGCCCCCGCCTCGACGAGGACCTGGTGTCCCTTCGCAGTCAGCTCGCGCACGCTCGACGGCACGAGGCCGACCCGGTACTCGTGAACCTTGATCTCCTTCGGGACGCCGACGATCATCGCTCTTCCTCCGTGGGGGGACGGTCAGCCGGCGGCCCCTGGTGCAAGGGGGGCACCAGCGCAGGGCGCCAGCCATTCCGGGCGGTTGGCCATGGTCCGCCGTAGCGATCTGCGTACAGGCGCGGGAAGATCTGGGCTCGGCCGCCGCGATCCGCCGATGGTCGGAGCGCATGAGCAGGCCTGATGCCTGCAGATACCGGCTCGACCCGCCCGCCCGTAGCGATTTGCCTACGGCGTAGCCGTTTGGCTACAGTTCCGCTCCATGCGCCTCGACGTGCGCTTCGTGGATCGGGTGGGGATCGCCCAGGAGATCCTGGCCGTCCTCTCCAGCCGGCGGCTGAACGTGGTCGCGGTCGAGGTCGAGCCGCCCCACATCTTCATCGACGCCCCCGCCCTCGCCGCCGCCGAGCTCGAGGGGCTGCGCCGGGCGCTCGCGCAGGTGGCGGGGGTGACCGACACCGCCGAGGTGGATCTCCTCCCCGGCGCGCGGCGGCGCCTCCACCTCGAGGCGCTGCTCGCCGCCATGCCCGACCCGGTGCTGGCGGTGGACGCGGGCGGGGTGGTCTCGGCCGGCAACGCCGCCGCCGCCGCGGTGGCGGGGGTGCCCGAGGAGGCGCTCGCCGGGCGCGCCCTGGGCCGGCTCCTCGGGGATCCCGCCCTGGTGGACGAGCTGGTGCGGAGCGGCTTCCGGGCGCCGGCGCGGGAGGTCGCGATCCGGGGCGAGCCGTTCCTCCTCGAG
Source organism: Anaeromyxobacter sp. (assembly GCA_035498135.1). Taxonomy (GTDB): domain Bacteria; phylum Myxococcota; class Myxococcia; order Myxococcales; family Anaeromyxobacteraceae; genus Anaeromyxobacter. The sequence continues at coordinate 661 of DATKAL010000096.1, read as the reverse complement.
GCGGCGCCGGTGGGGGACGCCGCCCGCTCGGCCGGGGTCCCGGCCGCCGGCGGCGTGGTCACGCTCCAGTCCCCGCGGCGGGTGGGCGACACCCTGCACGCCGTGCAGAGCCACGCCACCGGCGGCGGCCTGGACGCGATCCTGGGCGACTCGCCGGCGATGCGCGCCCTGAAGGCGCGGACGGCGCGGGTGGCCGCGCTGGAGGCGCCGCTCCTGGTGCACGGCGAGACCGGGACCGGCAAGGAGCTGGTGGCGCACGCCTGCCACGCCGCCAGCCCCCGCCGCGACGCCCCCTTCCTCGCCCTGAACTGCGCCGCCCTCCCCGAGAGCCTGGCCGAGAGCGAGCTCTTCGGCTACGCGCCGGGCGCCTTCACCGGCGCCCAGCGGAGCGGCAAGCCCGGCCTGGTGGAGATGGCCAACCACGGGACCATCTTCCTCGACGAGATCGGGGAGATGTCCCCCTACCTCCAGGCCAAGCTGCTCCGCTTCCTCGCCGACGGCCGGTTCCGGCGGGTGGGCGGCGACCGGGAGCTCCAGGTGGACGTGCGCGTGATCAGCGCCACCCACCGGGACCTCGAGGCGCTGGTCGCCGCGCGGGCCTTCCGCGAGGACCTCTTCTACCGGATCAACGTGCTCGTGCTGCAGGTGCCCCCGCTCCGCG
>DATKAL010000095.1:0-2558 GCA_035498135.1 Anaeromyxobacter sp. | reverse complement strand
CCTCCCAGCGCACGCCCGGTAGAGTTGAACAGAGCCCTCCAATCGGGGTCGACGTAGTCGCGGCGGGGCAGGGTGAGCCAGAAGTGCGCGACGGCCGCCGAATCCAGCCCGCAGGCCCACAGCCCGGCGAAGAGCACCGAGCCGGAGGATGCGGCCAGCGCCACCGGCTCCAGCCCCGCCTCCTCGAACGCCCGCTGCACCCCGACGGCGGCGGCCGTGGCACCGCTTCCGCCCGAGGCGACCACCGCCAGCCTTCGCCCGCGCAGCGACGGGAGATGGAGCGGCGCCCGGGGGCGAAAGGGGTCGGGGCCGAGCACCGGCTCGACCTCGCCGGGAAGCGGGAGGAGCGCGCGCCGGGCAGTGCCAAGGAAGCTCGCGTCCTCGGCCAAGGCAGCGACCACGTCGGTTCCGATGGACACGGCGTCGAAGACGGGGCGGAGGTTGTTCGGGTCCAGCGCTCGGGTGAGGAGGCTCATCGCTCTGGAGCGGTGAAGCAAGACCCACGCCCACGGCTCTCCCGCGGCGCAACGCCGAGGGAGCGCAGGTCCTGCGCGGAGGCGGGCTTCCCCGAAGGGTCTGCGCCGGGCCCCGGCGTCAGAGCGAGCGAGGAGGGACCGCGAGCGAATAGCGGACGGAACCCTCCTCGGCGCCCGGCCGGGCGAGGCGGAAGCCGAGCCGGCCGGGCCGGTCCCTCCAGCTCCGCCTTCAGGAGGTCCGGGGTGGCGGCGATGAGCTCCAGCCGGGGCGTGGTCAGCTTCACCAAGGAGGGTTGATAGCACCGGCTGCCCCGCCCTGCGCCGAGGGCGGATACACTCCCCGACGCCCCGCGAGGTGCAGCCGCGGCGAACCCCTGGAGGACGGTCGATGGCGTGGTCGATGGCTGCCCTGGTGGCGAGCACGGTGCTCACCGCCACCGCGCCCGCGGGCGGGGCTCCCGCTCCATCGAGCATCGCCGTCGTCGCCGTCGGGCACTGTGACGGCGCCTCGACCGCCATCGCCGCGCGGTCCTTCCGCACGCTGGTCCAACCGAGGCTGGGCGCCGCCCTCCAGGACGAGGCGCAGACGGCCCGTCCCCTGGGCGGGCTCGCCGAGCGAACCCTGGAGGAGATCGACCGCGCCGTGGCCGCCGCGCGGAAGGACTTTTACGCCCACCGGGTGGACCCGGCGCTGGTCCTGCTCAGGGCCCTCGCCGCCGACGTCGTCCGCCAGGCGCCGTCCGAGCAGCGCTGGCGCGTGGAGCGAGAGGTGGGAACGCTCCTCGCCCAGGTCGAGCTCGCCGCCGACCCGGCCGCGGCCGAGACGGCGGTGGTAGCCATCCTGCGCGTGGAGCCCGGATACCAGCCGGACACCGCGCTCTATCCCCCGACATTCCGAAAGTTCGTCGACGGCGTGCGCGAGCGCCTGGCCGAGATCGCCGCCAGCCGCCTCGACGTCGCGGTCTCGCCGCCGGGGACGCTGGTGTACGTGGGCGGGAAGCCGGTGGGCGCGGCGCCCCTCTCGCTCCACGTCACCCCCGGCGAGTACCGCGTGGAGGCGGACTTCGGGCACCGGGGCCTCCTGCGCGTGGTGCGGGTCCCCGCGCCTCCCGCGCTGGCGTCTCCGGTCGAGCTGGGCGCCGGCGTCGAGGGGGCCATCCTCCCCGATGCGGGTCCGTGCGTGGAGCCCGGCTCGGATCCGGCGACCCGGCTCGCCCGCCTGGCGGCGCTGGCCGGGGCCCAGCGCCTCTACGCCGTCCGGAGCGAGACCTCCGGAGGCCGGGCCTGGATGGCAGTGGCCGAGGTGGATGCTTCGGGCCAGGTGGTGCGTGAGGCGCGGGCGCCGGTCCAGCCCGGTGCGCCGGAATCGGAGGCCCTGGCCGGTCTCGCCGAGTGGACCGCCACCGGCAAGCCAGCAGCCAGGGTGGAGGTGCTGAAGCGCGCCGGAGCAGGGAGCCCGGGCACGGGGCGAGGGCAGCTCTCCGGTCGGGTGCTCGGTCAGCCGGCGCCGGCCGGATTCCGCCTGCACACCTTCCCCGAGGCCTGGGAAGGGGCGGCGCAGCCGGAAGCCGTCCACTTCGACGGCGACCGGTTCAAGCGCACGGACGCCCCCGCCGGCCGCACCTCCGTGCAGGTGGTGACCGACGACGGGAGGGTGGGCGCGATGGTGGTCGACGTACCCGCGGGAGGCGCCGTCGAGGCGCAGGTGCACGTACAGCGCGCCTGCACCGCCGTGGGGCGGGTGGTGAACAGCGCGGGGCGTCCGGTGGGCGGCGCGCGGGTGCGGGCGGAGCAGCTCGGAGCCGGCTTCCGGCAAGCCGTGGACAGCGGACCGCGCGGGTTCTTCGTCTTCCGCGAGCTCCTCCGGGGGGAGTACCGGCTCACGGTGCAGGCGGGCGAGCGCCGCCTGGAGCGGCGCTTCTCGCTCACCGGGACGTGCAAGGCGGAGCTGGGGGCGGTCACCCTGCCGGACGCCGTGTCCTCCTCCGCACCGGCTCCTGACGCCGGAACTCCCGTCGGGGCGCACGACCGCTGATATGACCGCGGCGTGAGATTGCGCCCCCCTCTGCTCCTTCTCCTCCT
>DATKAL010000094.1:0-6711 GCA_035498135.1 Anaeromyxobacter sp. | reverse complement strand
GCCGCCGAGTGCCCGCCCACCTTCGGCGTGGCGCCGGGCCGGGTCCTGGCCCTGGTGGCCGGCGGCCGGCGGGCGCTCCGCGCCGCGGTGGAGGGGGCCGAGGACGACGGCCGCGCCGGCGAGGCGGCGGTGCGCCGGGCGCGCGTCGGCGCCGGCGATCTGGTGGTCGGGATCAGCGCCTCCGGGCGCACGCGGTTCGTGGGGGCGGCGCTGGCCGAGGCGCGGCGGCACGGGGCGACGACCGCCCTCCTCACCTCGGATCCGGAGGCGCGGGCGCGGGTCGACCACCGGGTGGTGCTGCCGACCGGCCCGGAGCTGGTGGCCGGCTCGACCCGGATGAAGGCGGGGACGGCCGCCAAGATGGCCCTCGGCCTGCTCTCGACCGCGGCCTTCGTGCGGCTGGGGGCGGTCCGCCGCGGGCGGATGATCGCCCTCGCCCCGACCAGCCGGAAGCTCCGGGACCGGGCGGTCCGGAACGTGGCGGCGCTGGCCGGGGTGACCGCCCCGACGGCCCGCAGGCTGCTGGCGGCGGTGGGGTGGAGCGTGCAGGAGGCGGTGGCGCGCGCCGGCCGGACGCGGCGCTGATCGAGGGGGTCGAGGGATGGCCAGGGACGACAAGGCGCTCGCGCCCGACGAGCTGGCGAGGATCCGGGCGGCGCTCGCCCAGGCGCGCGGGAAGCGGCGGCTCGAGGTGATCCTCGGCGCCGGCGACCCCGGCGCCCTGGTGCGCGCCCTCCCCCCGGACGAGCTCTACTTCACCATCCGCGACATCGGGCTCGGCGACGCCGCCCTCCTGGTGCAGCTCGCCTCGGCGGCCCAGTTCCGGACCTTCCTCGACCTCGAGGCCTGGACCGGCGACCGGTTCGCCCCCCGCCGCGCGCTCCCCTGGCTCCGGGCCGCCCGCGCCGGGGCCCACCAGGAGCCGCGGGCCTCGGCCCGCTGGATGCGGAAGCTGCGCACGCTCGACGTCGAGGTGCTCTACCTCCTGCTCCACGACGCCGTCCGGGTCCACGACCTGGAGCAGGATCCCGACCCCGAGCTGGCCGGCGACCGGTTCGCCCGGACGCCGGAGGGGCGCTTCGTGGTCGAGTTCGCGGTGGAGGGGCTCGAGTACCTGGCGGTCAAGGGGATCCTCGACGACCTCCAGGCCGAGGACCCCTTCCGCACCACCCGCCTGCTCTCCGCCCTGCGCTGGGAGTCGGTGAGCGACCTCGAGGAGTCGGCCCTCCGCTGGCGCTCGGGTCGCCTCGCCGATCTCGGGTTCCCCGCGCTGGAGGAGGCCCTCTCCTGGTTCGCCCGGCCGCCGCGCGGCCCGGCGGCCGAGGCCGGTGCCCCCGCCCGCCCGGCCGGCTTCTTCCTCGCCACCCTGGCGCGGGGCTCGCTCCTCGACCGGGCCACCGCGGCGCTGCCGCCCGCCGAGCGCCAGCGGGTGGAGCAGCAGGTGGTGGCCGCCGCCAACGCGGTGCTGGTGGCGGACGCGGTCGACCCGGGGGACCTGGAGGCGGTGCGGCGCGCCTTCGAGGCCGCGCGCGCCATGCTCGAGCTCGGCCTCGAGGAGCTGGCCGGGAGCGATGAGGCCCGGGCGGCCGAGGCGCTGGGCGTGACCCCGGTGAAGCGGATCTTCCAGGCCGGCTTCGGCCGGGTGCTGGAGCAAAAGTGGCGGGCGGAGCGCCTGCTGGCGGCCGGCGGGGCCGGGACGCGGGCGGCGCCGCTCCTCGATCCCCCCCTGGGCGAGGCGATCCAGGCGCTCACCGGGAAGCGTCCGGCGTACTTCCCCGGCCTGGAGGATCCGCGCGAGGACTGGGGGTCCGCCACCTCGGGAGCGCACGAGCCGCGCCGCTTCCTCGCGGCCTCCGAGCTCTCGCGCACCGCGGCCGCGCTCGACCTGGCGGAGGGGCTCGCCGCCCTCGCCCGCGAGCTCGGCCTGGTGCCCGCGCGCAGCGAGGGGCCGCTCGCCCCGCGCCTGGCGGCCCTCTACCTCACCGCCCTGGCGAACGAGCGGCTCGGGCGTCCCTTCCGGCCGGAGCCGCTCCCGGCCGCCGAGCTCCCCGCGGCCGCTCGGGCCCTGGCCGATCTGGCCGACCCGCGGCTGGCGGCGCGGGGCGAGGCCGGGACCCTGCTCGCCGGCCTCGCCCGCGCGCGGGCCGCGGAGCTCGCGGCCATGGCGGAGGGCGGGGCGGTCCGCCCCGAGCACGTCACCGCCCTGGTCGTCCGAGCGGAGTGATCCGGGCCGGCCCCGCGGCGCGGCCCCCGGAAAGACTGAACGCGGCGCGGGCTCTCGCCCGGCCGCGTCCAGATCGTCAGCGAATCGCGAGAGCTACTTCTTCTCGGGAGCCTTCTCGGCCTTCGCCTCGCCCTTCTTCTCGGACTTGGCGGCCTTCTTGGTGGACTTCTTCTCCTTGCTGGCCGGCTTCTTGGTCTCGGCGGCCTTGGGGGCCTCGGCGGGCGCCTGGGCGAAGGCCGGGGCGACGAAGGCGAGGACGGCGAGGGCGCTGACGATCCGGAGAGCGTTCTTCATGGCGGTGTTCCTCCAGGGGGTCTTGGGTTTCTTCCGTGACCCGGGGTTGCCTGAGATACGGACCAGGCCCGCCCGGTATTCAATCGGCCCGGCCCGTCCGGGTGGCGACGGGCAAAAATCTTGTATGACTATGGAATCACTTGGTTTTTCAGGCCGTCCGCGGGCTCCGTGATGAACGTCGCCTCCCGCGCCCAGCGCAGGGCCTGCTCGAGCTGCTCCTCGGAGAGGACCCCGGACTCCCGCAGGAGCCTCACCTCGGTCCGCATGTTGGTGTCGAGCAGGTAGGGGCCGTCGGTGTTGATGGTGAACCTCACCCCGGCGTCCCAGAAGCGCTGGAGGATCCCGCCCAGCTCCTCGAGCGAGGAGACCGCCCGGGTGGCCAGGTTGGAGCTCGGGCAGATCTCCAGGACCACCCCGCGCTCGCGCAGCAGGTGCATGACCCGCTCGTCGCGGGCGGCGCAGATGCCGTGCCCGATCCGCTGCGGCTCGAGCTCCTCCACCACCGCCCGGACGCCCTCGGCGCCGGTGGTGGCGGTCTCGCCCGTGTGGACGGTGGTCTTGAGGCCGGCGGCGCGCGCCCGGGCGAAGAGGCTCCGGTAGCGCTTCACCTCCGCCGGCATGAGCTCGATGGCGTGGCGCTCGGTCCCCGCCAGGTCGATCCCCACCACGCCCCGCCGCCGGTAGCGGACCGCCTTCTCCACCAGGATCTCGTTGAGCTCGAGGGGAAACTCCCGGGCCAGGCAGAAGAGGAGCCCGGCCTGGACGCCGTACTCGAGCACCGCTCGGTCCATCCCCCGCAGGGCGGCGTGGATGATGTGATCCAGGTCGCGCTCGCCCCCCACGTTCCGCTTCATGGGGTTGAAGCGCAGCTCGATCAGCGAGACGCGGGAGGAGCGGTACTCCTTCCCGATCACCTCGTAGACGCTCCGCTCCATCGCCTGCGGGGAGGACTGGATCTTCTCCGTCCACTGGTGGAGGACCGCCAGGTACTCGTCGAGCGACTGGACCTTCCCCGGCCGCGCCGAGACCAGCTCCTTGAACTCCCAGTAGTCGGAGACCGGGAGCTTGAGGCCCTGGTCGTGCGCGATCGACCAGAGGACGTGCGGGGCCACCGCCCCGCCCACGTGGATGTGCAGGTCCGAGAGCTCGCGCGCCATGCGGGGGAGATACCGCGCCGCTCCGACGCCCGCCAGCGGCGCGCCCGGCCGCCTACTCCTTGCGCTCGTCGGGCGCCGCGGTCACCGGGGCGCCGAGGGCGAGCCCGCACTCCGGGCACTCCGCCTCCCCCGCCCGCGACGGCGTGAAGCGGTGGCCGCAGGCGGGGCAGGAGATCTCCCCTCCGGCGTCGAGGTCGATCCCGGCCTGCCCCCGCTCCGCCGCCGCCGTGGCCTCCGGGTCGCCGAGCAGGTCGGCCCAGTCCTTCCGCAGCGCCACCCGCGCCGGCTCCGCCTCGTCCCGGGGGACGTAGAGGTTCCAGAGGGGGTGGTGGGCCTCCTCCGGTCGCGCCGGGGGGACCTTCTCCATCTGCGGGCCGAGCCCCTCCTCCTCGAGCCGGGCCATCATCTCCCGGACCGAGTCGTAGCCGGAGCGCGTCAGGAGCAGGAGCCCCTCGGCGGCCGCGTCGCAGGTGACGCACCGCCCCTGCTCGTCGAGGGGGGTGGGCGGGGTATCGCAGGTCTCGCAGAAGCGCATGGATCCTCCGGGAGGGGGCCGGCCGGGATCTTAGCGCGGCTCGGCCGCCGCCGGTCCCCCGTCGCGCGACGACCGGTGGGGCACGGGGCGAGCCCTGGTCTATACTGCGCCCCCCATGGTGATCGACGGCAAGCAGATCGCGGCGAAGGTGAAGGGCGAGGTGGCGGGGGCGGTGAAGGATCTGGCCGCCCGCGGGGTGCGGGTGGGCCTGACGGTGGTCAGGGTGGGCGAGGACCCCGCCTCCGCGATCTACGTCCGCGGCAAGCGCAAGGACTGCGAGGAGGTCGGGATCACCTCGGTGGAGCACCACCTGTCCGCCACCGTGACCCAGGCCGAGCTGCTCGCGCTGGTGGGCCGGCTCAACGCAGATCCGGCGGTCCACGGGATCCTGGTCCAGCTCCCCCTGCCCAAGCACCTCGACGAGCGCGCCGTGCTCGACGCCATCTCTCCGGCCAAGGACGCCGACGGCTTCCACCCTTTCAACGTCGGGGCGCTCTCCATCGGGATCCCGGGCGTCCCCCGCCCCTGCACGCCGGCCGGGGTGATGCGGATGCTCGACGAGGCCGGGGTGGATCCGAAGGGCAAGCGCGCCCTGGTGGTGGGCCGTTCCAACATCGTCGGGAAGCCCATGGCCGCGATGCTCCTCGAGCGCCACGCCACCGTCACCGTCGCCCACTCCCGGACCGCCGACCTGGCCGCCGAGGTGGGCCGGGCCGAGATCCTGGTGGCCGCCATCGGCAAGGCCGAGCTGGTCCGGGGAGACTGGGTCCGCCAGGGGGCGGTGGTGATCGACGTGGGGATGAACCGGCTCCCCGACGGGAAGCTGGTGGGCGACGTGGAGTACGCGGCCGCCGCCGGCCGCGCGTCCGCCATCACCCCGGTGCCCGGCGGCGTCGGCCCCATGACCCGGGCGATGCTCCTCGTGAACACCGTCGAGCTGGCGCGGCGGGGCTCGCGGTGAGGCGCGCGGCGCTCGCTGCCCTGCTGCTCGCGGCCACCGGGGCGCCCGCCTGCTGGCGGCGCGCCTCCAGCCCGACCTTCACCGTGGGGGCGGAGGCCACCCGGCCCGCGCCCGCCCTGGCCGGCCCGGCCCTGCGCGTCCTCCACCTGGCCGACTTCGGCGACGAGACCCCCCAGCAGGCGGCGGTGGCGCGGAGCGTGGCCGCCGCCCACCGGCGCGCCCCCTTCGACCTCGCCCTCTTCCCGGGGGACAACCTCTACGGATGCGGCCCGGACGTGGAGGTCGCGGGCGCCGCCGCCTGCCGCTTCGCGCCCGACGGGAACACGGTGGCGCCCGGCTTCTCCCCGCCGGCCGACCGGACCTTCCTCCGCCACGAGCGGCCCCTCGCCCCGCTGGCCGGCGCCGGCGCGCCCGCGGTACCCGTCTACCTCACCCTGGGGAACCACGACGTCGGCGCCGGGGCCGCCTGCAGCGGCGAGGGCCGCCCCACCGAGATCGCCCGGCTCCGCGCCTGCCTCGAGGTGGCGCACGCCTCGCCGCTCTGGACCATGCCCGGCCGGCACTGGGTCCTGGATCGGGGGCCGGCCCGCTTCATCGGGGTGGACTCGAACCTGATCACCGGGGACTACGGGGGCTTCCAGCTCGCCGACGAGGTGGCCTTCGTGGCCTCGGCCGCCGAGGGCTGCGATCGCCGGACCTGCTTCCTGGTCGGCCACCACCCCCCGGCCACCGCCGGCGACCACCGCGGCGAGGCGGACAAGGCCGGCTACGCCGCCCGGATGGGCGCGCTGCTCGACGCCGGCCACGGCCGGATCCGGGCCTGGCTGGGCGGCCACGACCACGACCTCCAGCACCTGCGGACCGCGGCCGGGCTCGACGTCCTGGTCTCCGGCAACGGCGCGCGCGGCCGGGCGGAGGAGCGGTTCGATCGGGCCTCCGGCGCCGGGACGAAGCTGCTCTTCGGCTCGGTGCGCTGGGGCTTCGGGGTCCTCGAGGTGGCCCCGGCCGGCTGGCGGTACCGCTTCGAGGACGTGGACGGCGCTCCCCTCCACTGCTGCGTGGCCGAGGGCGCCGGGCCCTGCGAGCCGGTGGCGTGCTGGTAGTCCGCCTCCCGCGCGACCCGGTGGAGGCGCCGCGATTCGGCGCTTGCAGGCCGGCGCGCCAGGCGATACTCAAGCTCGTCCCGCTCGGCGGCGCCGCTCCCGGGCCTGCTTGACCGGCCGGTCGGCCCCGATAGAATCCCGCCCGCTCTCCCCGAGGCGCCCCATGGCTCTGCGCACGCCGCTGTTCGACACCCACGTCCGAGCCGGCGCGAGGATGGTCGAGTTCGCCGGCTGGGAGATGCCCGTCCAGTACGAAGGCGTCCTCGCCGAGCACGAGGCGGTCCGCACCCGGGTCGGCCTCTTCGACGTCTCCCACATGGGCGAGGTGATCTTCCGCGGCCCCAAGGCGCTCGCCGCCCTGAACCGCGCCTTCACCAACGACCTCTCCAAGGTGGCGGACGGGCAGGCCCAGTACGGCTGCCTCTGCCGGGAGACGG
>DATKAL010000093.1:0-2630 GCA_035498135.1 Anaeromyxobacter sp. | reverse complement strand
TCGAGCGAGGCCCCGGTCCAGAACCCGACCGCCAGGTTCCACAGCTCCTCCGCCTGGGCCCGCATCGACGCCTCCGCCAGGGCCACCGCGCGCTCGGCCTGCTCCGGCGGGACCATCAGCTCCTCGAACATGCGGCGGAGGACCGGCCGGATCGCCTCCACCCCGTCGAGCCCCAGGAACTGGCCCTCCGTGCCGATCCGCTGCACCACCTGCTCGGAGGCGAAGATCGCCTCCCCCGTGAGCGCGGTGGGGAAGGGCAGATCGCCCTCCCAGGTGGTGGCCTCGTTCCCGAGCCGGAGCTCCCTCCCCTGCGCCGCGAGGCGGGCCACGTAGCGGGCGGTGAAGGTAGCGCCCCGGGCGCCGCTCCGCGTCCGGGTGCGGCGGTAGGTGACGCGCGCGGAGAGCGGCGCGGTCCAGCCGAACGCGAGGGTCACCGCTCCGGGGAGGCGGCTGGGCCGGTCCTCCCCCTCCGCCGCGCGCCCCGCGGGCAGGCCCGCCGCGGGCGCGAGGAGCAGGGCCAGGGCGAGGGCCAGGAGGGAGCGGCGGGGCACGGGCCGGTGCAGGCTATCACGGGCGACCGCGCCCCACCCGCCCCGGCCGCTGCGCCCGGGCCGCTCCGGAGGTAGATTCGCCCGATGCCGCCGCCGGTCCGGATCGTGCCCCTGGGAGGGCTCGGGGAGATCGGGATGAACTGCCTGGCCGTGGAGTGCGACGGCCGGCTGGCGGTGGTGGACTGCGGCATCCTCTTCCCCAACGAGCCGCTGGGCGTGGACGTGATCGCCCCCGACCTCGGCTGGCTCCGGGAGCGGCGGGAGCAGGTGGGGGCGGTCTTCCTCACCCACGGACACGAGGACCACCTCGGCGCCCTCCCCTTCCTCCTCCGGGACGTCCCGGTCCCGGTCTACGGGACCCGGTTCACCCTGGCGCTGCTCCGGCCCCGGCTCGACGAGGCGGGGGTGCGCGCCGATCTGCGCGAGGTGGCGCCCGGCGACGAGCGGCCGGCCGGGGAGGCCTCCCCCCTGTCGGCGGAGTTCTTCGCCGTCACCCACTCCATCCCCGACGCCTGCGGGCTCGCCCTCCGGACTCCCCAGGGCACGATCCTCCACTCCGGGGACTTCAAGCTCGATCCCTCCCCGGTGCGCGGGCCGACCACCGACCTGGCGCGGGTCGAGGCGCTCGGCCGGGCCGGGGTGCGCCTCCTCCTCTCCGACTCGACCAACGCGGAGCGCCGCGGCACCTCGCTCTCCGAGTCGGAGGTGCGCCCCGCCCTGGAGGCGGCGTTCGAGCGGGCGCGGGGCCGGGTCTTCGTCTCCTGCTTCGCCTCGAACATCCACCGCATCCAGCAGGTGGCCGACGCGGCCCGCGCCTTCGGCCGCCGGCTGGCGCTCCTCGGCCGGGCGATGGAGGCGAACGTGCGGCTCGCCCGCGAGCTCGGCTACCTCGAGCTGCCGGCCTGGATGCCGGTGGACGCGGGCGAGGCGCGCGACCTCCCGCCCCGCGAGCTGTGCGTGCTCACCACCGGGACGCAGGGGGAGCCGCGCAGCGCCCTCGCCCGGCTGGCGCGCGGCGAGCACCCGGACCTGGCCATCGCCCCCGGCGACCTGGTGATCCTCTCCTCCCGCTTCATCCCCGGGAACGAGGTGGCGGTCGGGCAGGTCGTGAACGACCTCTGCCGGCGCGGCGCGGAGGTGGCCTACGAGGGGCTCGCGCCGCTCCACGTCTCCGGCCACGCCCAGGAGGCCGAGCAGCGGCGGCTCATCGCCCTCGCCCGCCCGGCCCACTTCGTCCCCATCCACGGCGAGTACCGCCACCTGGCGCGCCACGCCGCCCACGCCGCGGCCGAGGGCGTCGCCGGCCGGGACGTCCTCGTGGACGGGGACGTCCTCGAGCTCTCCGACGCCGGGGCCCGGGTCCTCGCGGAGCGGGTGCCGGTGGGCCGGGTGTACACCGACCGCGACGCCCTCCTCGGCGCGGACATCGGGGCGCTGGTGGTGGGCGAGCGGCGTCTGCTGGCCGAGGCCGGGCTCTGCATCGTGGTGCTGGCGGTGGAGAAGTCGAGCGGGGCGGTGGTGCGGGGGCCGGAGCTCTTCGCCCGCGGGGTGGCCGGCTTCGAGGGGAACGAGGAGGAGCTCCGGGGCGAGGCCCTGCGGGCCCTCGAGGAGCTCTCCCCGCAGGCCCGCGCCGACGTGACCGAGGTCCAGGAGGCGCTCCGGCTCGCGCTCCGCCGGTACCTCCGGCGCACCACCGGCAAGCGCCCCTCCATCCTCCCGGTGGTGCTGGAGCTCTGACCCGAACCCGCCCGACCGGGCGAGGACGCGCTCCCCGCGGAGCGGAAAGGAAACGCCGATGCCGAGCTTCGACGTGGTGAGCGAGCTCAACATGATGGAGGTGGAGAACGCCTTCAACCAGGCGCGCAAGGAGATCGCCCAGCGCTTCGACTTCAAGAACACCCACACCGACCTGGAGCGGGACAAGGACCTCCAGGTGGTGGTGAAGGCCGGCTCGGAGGGGCGGGCGGAGGCGGCCCTGTCGGTCCTGATGGAGAAGCTGGCCAAGCGCGGCGTCCCGCTCGAGGGGCTCGACCCCCAGCCGGTCGAGCCCGCCTCGGGCGGGCACGTCCGCCAGCTGGT
>DATKAL010000092.1:0-7952 GCA_035498135.1 Anaeromyxobacter sp. | reverse complement strand
TGGCGCGACGGCCGCCTGGAGAAGGTCACCGAGGCCACCACCCGTGGCCTGGGGCTCGACCTCTACGTGGACGGCCGCTTCGCCTCGGTGGGGACGAGCGACCTGCGCCCCGAGGCGCTGGAGCGGTTCGTGGCCGGCTCGATCGCCCTCGCCCGCAACCTCGCCCCCGATCCCCACCGGCGCCTCCCCGACCCGGCCCTCTACGCCGGGCAGTCGGCCGTGAACCTCGACCTCGAGGACCCGGCCTACGGCGCCCTCGACGCCGCCGCCCGCCGCCGGGCCGCGGCCGAGCTCGAGGCGGCGGCCCGCGCCGTCCCCGGGGCGGAGGCGATCCTCTCGGTCACCGCCAGCGTCTCCGACACCCACGGCGAGAGCGTCCTCGTCGCCACCAACGGGTTCGAGGGGACCCGGCGCGCCACGGACTTCTGGATCGGGGCGGAGGTGGCGGTGAAGGACCCCGACGGCCGGCGGCCGGAGGAGTTCGCCTCCGCGGGCGCTCGCCACCGCTCGGCGGTCGAGCCCCCGGCCGTGGTGGGACGGCGGGCAGGCGAGCGGGCCGTCGCCCGGATCGGCTCGCGGAAGGGGGCCTCGGCGGTGATCCCGGTGGTGGTCGAGGCGCGGGCCGCCGGGCGGCTGGTCGGCGCCCTCCTCGGTCCCCTGGCCGCCTCGGCCGTGCAGCAGAAGCGCTCCTTCCTCGACGGCAAGGTGGGGGAGCCGGTGGGGAGCCCGCTCCTCGACCTCCGGGACGAGCCGCTCGTCCCCCGCGGCCTCGGCTCGCGCCGCTACGACGGCGAGGGGCTCGCCGCCCGGCCGTTCCCGGTCTTCGAGCGCGGCGTCCTCCGGAACCTCTACGTGGACACCTACTACGGCCGGAAGCTCGGCATCGCGCCCACCACCGCCCGCGCCTCGAACCTCGCCTGGGCGCTCGGGCCGCGCTCCCCGGCGGAGCTGCTCGCCGCCCTCGGCGACGGGCTGCTCGTGACCGGGTTCCTGGGCGGGAACTCGAACGGCACCACCGGCGACTTCTCCCTCGGGGTGCGCGGCTTCCAGGTGCGCGGGGGGCAGGTCGCCGGGCCGGTCGCCGAGATGAACGTCTCCGGGAACCACCTCGACCTCTGGAAACGGCTCTCCGCGGTGGGGAACGACCCGTACCCGTACTCCGCCATGTGCACGCCCACCCTGGTGTTCGACGGGCTCCAGGTCGCCGGGATCTGACTCCCCCCCATCGGGCGACCCTCCCTCGCGGTCCCGGTCGGCGGCCACCCGTGATCCGCGCGCCAGCCCAGGACGGGGCTTGGAGCGCGCAACCCTCCCTCCGGGTGAATTGCCCTCGGCCGGGGGCGTAACTACCAGTTAGCTCGATGACGACGCGGGTGATGGTGGTCGAGGACGAGTCGGACATCCGACGGGCGATGATCGAGCTGCTCTCCGAGGAGGGCTACCAGGTCGCCTCCGCCGGGGACGGCGTGGAGGCGCTCTCGCAGGTGCGCGCCTTCCACCCGCAGCTCCTGCTCCTCGACCTGATGATGCCCCGGATGAACGGATGGCAGCTCCGCGCCGCGCTCCGGGACGATCCGGAGCTCCGCTCCATCCCGGTGCTGGTCCTCTCCGCCCTGCCGCCGGAGCGCTCGGCGATCGACGCGGACGGGTTCGTCCAGAAGCCCTTCGACCTCGACACGCTGCTCAACGAGGTCCGACGGCTCGCGGCCTGAGGCCGGAGAGCAGCCGAACCACCAGCACCCCTGCCGGACGCGGCCCCTCGCGGAGCGCGGCCGTTCCGCGCCGGCCCTCCTCCACCGCCCGGGCGGCGAGGTCGGCGCTCTCCGCGTCGGCCCCGAGCGCCTCGGCGGCGGCGGCCAGCACCTCGCCGAGGAGCCGCCACTCCCCGTGCATGGCCTCCTCGGCGCGGCCGTCCTGGGCGCGGTCGAGCCGCGCGATCCCCACCAGTCCCTGCCAGACCGCGGCGGGATCCTGCCCGGTGGCCAGCGCCTCGCCCACCCGGGCGAGGAAGGGCTCGACGACCCCGTCGAGCACGCCGGGGAACACCGCCGGCCAGGCCTCGGCCCGGGCCTGCCGCCAGATCCGGGCCAGGTGGCCGGCCGCGGCCGCGATCGCCTCGCCGGTGCGGCGCGTGTCGAGCCTCACGTCGCCTCCGGGGTGAGCCAGCCGAGCGCCGCCTCGGCCGCCTGCTGCAGGGGCTCGAGCGCGCCGGTGAAGAGGTGGGTGGCGCCCTGCACCACCGCGAGCCGTCGCGGGCCGCGCGAGCCGGCCAGGGCCGCCTCCACCTCCGCCGGTGCGCCGAACTCGTCCGCCTCGGCCTGGATCACCGCCAGCGGCTTCTCGATCGCCCGGACGTCGGCGGCGTCGCGCACCAGGTCGAGGTCGGCCGAGCGCAGGGCGAGCCCGGCGCAGAGGATCCCGCGCACCCGCGCGTCCGTCCCGCCCGCCGCCGCGGCCATCCAGGCGCCGAAGGAGAAGCCGCAGGCGAGGAGGGGGAGGCCGGGCCGCGCCCCGGCCAGCCAGCCGAGGGCGGCGCGGGCGTCGTCCGCCTCGCCGCGCCCGAGGTCGTAGCGGCCCGCGCTCCGGCCCACCCCGCGGAAGTTGAAGCGCAGGCTGACGCCGCCCTTCGCCCGCACCGCGCGGGCCAGCCGGTAGGTGGCGTGGTTGTGGAGCGTTCCGCCGAAGCGCGGGTGGGGGTGGCAGACCAGGGCCGCGAACCGCGCGCCGGGCGCCTCCTCGAGGAGCCCTTCGAGCCGTCCCGCCGGGCCCTGGAGGTCGACCACCACGCCTCAGCGGAGCAGCGCCTCGAAGAGCCGCCGTCCGTCCTCGCGTCCGAGGATCCGCTCGCTGGCCCGCTCCGGGTGAGGCATGAGGCCGACCACGTTCCGGGCCGGGCCGTCGGCCACGCCGGCGATGTCGCGGGCGGCGCCGTTGGGCGCCCCACCCACGTAGCGGAAGACCACCTGCCCCTCGCCCTCCAGCCGGTCGAGCGTCTGCGGGTCGGCGAAGTAGCTCCCCTCGGCGTGGGCGACCGGCATGGTGAGGAGCGCGCCGCCGAGCCCGCGCGTCGCCGGCGTCTCGCGCCCCTCCACCCGCAGGGTCACGTCCCGGGCGATGAACTTGAGCGAGGCGTTGCGCATCAGGACGCCGGGGAGGAGGCCGGCCTCGCACAGGATCTGGAAGCCGTTGCAGATGCCGAGGACCGGGCCGCCCTTCCGCGCGTACGCGGCCACGTCCTCCATCACCGGGGAGAAGCGGGCGAGCGCGCCGCAGCGGAGGTAGTCGCCGTAGCTGAAGCCGCCCGGGACCACCACCGCGTCGAGCCCGCCGGGGAGCCGGTCCTTGTGCCAGACGTAGACCGCCTCGCGGCCGAGGGCGTGCTTCACCACGTGGTAGACGTCGTGGTCGCAGTTCGAGCCGGGGAAGGTGAGGACGCCGACGCGCATCGCTAGAGCTCGATCCGGAAGTCCTCGATCACGGTGTTGGCGAGGAGCTTCTTGCACATCTCCTCGAGCCGCCGGCGCCCCTCCCCCTCCGGGACCTGCTCGTCGAGGGTGACCTCGATGTACTTCCCCAGGCGGACGTCGGTGACCTCTCCGTAGCCCAAGGCATGAAGGGCCCGGTTGACCGCCGACCCCTGCGGGTCGAGCACGCCGCGCTTGAGCGTCACGAAGACGCGCGCCTTCTTCGCCATGGGGGCGTCTCATAACACGTTTCCCGGGGTTTCGCGCCCGCCCTGGGGCGGCGGGTTTCTGCTACCTTGGAGGCCGCATGGCGGGGTCCGACCTCCCGGAGATCCTCGGGATCCTGGCGGCGCTCGCGGGCCTCGTCCTCCTGCGCGCGGTGACCGCCGCGCTCGAGGCGGCGCTCGTGGCGGTGGGCAGGCCGCGGGCCCAGGCCCTGGCCGCCGCCCCCGACGCTGGCGGCCGGGCGCGAGCGCTCGCCGCCCTGGCCGCGGAGCCGGAGGCGACCTCCTTCACGCTCCGGGTCACCTCCACGTTCTCGATCCTCCTCATCGGCGTCCTGGCCGCCGCCTTCGGGCTGCTCCTCCTCCCGAGCGCGCCGGCCTGGGCCGCCGGCCCGGTGGCCGCCCTGGTCACCGGCGTCCTCTCCCTCCCCATGGCCGCGCTCGGCCGCGGGGTGGGGGCCGCCCACGGCGAGCCGGTGGCGCTGGCGCTCTCGCTCCCCTTCCGGGTCCTCCGCAAGCTCCTCAAGCCGCTCGCTCGCGCGGTCGCCCTGGCCACCGCCGGGCGCGGGCGCTTCTCCCTCCCCATGCCCCCGCTCGAGGAGATGGAGCGGACCCTGGTCGAGGTGGCGGGGCGGGACGCGGGCACCGCCGAGGGGACGAGCGAGCTCATCCACGCGGTCTTCGAGTTCCGCGACAAGGTGGCGCGCGACGTGATGGTCCCGCGCACCGACGTGGTGGCGGTGGAGATCGACACCCCGGTCCCCGAGATCATCCGGATCCTCGCCGAGGAGGGGCACTCGCGCATGCCCGTCTTCCACGGGAGCCTCGACCAGATCGAGGGCGTCCTCCACGCGCGCGACCTGGTCCCGCTCCTCGCCCACCCCGAGCTGATCGTCCTGCGCGACCTGCTCCGGCCGGCCCACTTCGTCCCCTGGTCGAAGCCGGTCGAGCGGCTGCTCCGCGAGATGCAGCGGAAGAAGCTCCACATGGCCTTCGTGGTCGACGAGTTCGGCGGGGTGATGGGGATCTGCACCATCGAGGACGTGCTCGAGCAGATCGTGGGCGAGATCCAGGACGAGTTCGAGGAGGAGGACGGGAAGGCGGTCGAGGCCCACCCGGACGGCACCTACACGGTGCAGGGGGGGACCGCGATCGCCGAGTTCAACGAGGCCGCCAAGGCCGACCTGCCGGTCGACCAGGGGTACGAGACCATGGGCGGCTTCCTCAACGCGGTGGCCGGCGCGATCCCGGTCCGCGGCGACCGGGTCCTGTGGCGGGGCTGGGTCTTCAGCGTCGCCGACGCCGATCCGCGCCGGGTCACCCGGGTGCGGGCGGCGCGGGTGAAGAGGGGCTGATGCGGGCGCCGCGCCTCCTGGGCGAGCGGATCGAGCTTCGGCCCCTCCGGCGCGCCGACGCCCCGCGGCTGGCGGAGATCCTGCGCCACCCCGAGGTCCGGCGGACGCTCCGCGCCATGCCGCCGGTCTCGGTCGCCGGGCAGCAGCTCTACATCGACGCGGCGGCCGAGTCCCGGACCGAGCTCATCGTCGGGATCGCGGCCCGCGAGGACGGGCGGCTCCTCGGCGTCACCGGGCTCCACCACCTCGACGACCCGGCCTCCAAGGCCGAGCTCGGGATCTTCATCGGCCCGCCGGTGGAGTGGGGGAAGGGCTACGGGGGGGAGGCGGTCCGGCTCCTCGTCCGCCACGGCTTCGAGGTGCTCCGCCTGAACCGGATCTGGCTCCACGTCCACGCCGACCACGCGAGCGCCATCCGGGTCTACGAGGGGGCCGGCTTCCGCCGGGAGGGGCTGCTCCGCCAGTCCGGCCGGCGGGGGGACGAGCTGGTCGACGTGGCGGTGATGGGGGTCCTGCGGGCCGAGTGGGCGGCGGCGGCCACCGCCTCCGCGGCGCGCTGAGGCGGGCCGCCAGGCGGGGGCTCGGCCGCTGCCACCCCGCCGGGCGCGCTCACGACCCCCGCCGGGCGTGTCCCCCGGCCGCCGGCCGCCTTACTTCCCGTGACGTGAGCCCAGCAGCGGAGCGGTGGGGCGTCGGGATCGGCGCCCGGGTGGTGGACCTCGACGGGCGCGCGATCGGCGCGGTCACCGACCTCTACGACGAGGCCTTCCGCGTGGCGCGGGGCCCGCCGGTCCTGTTCCGGCAGGAGCAGGTGATCCTCTACGACGAGATCCGGGCGGTCCGGGACGGCGCGCTGGTGGTGGCGAGGAGCCGGCGCACGCTCCCGCAGCTCGCCGAGGGCGAGCTCCCGGATGCCTGGCGCGTCCCCGCCCCGCCCGGCTTCCCGGTCGCCGCCACGCCCTCGGAGGCGGGGGCGCTCTTCGAGGAGCTGGCGGCGGCGCGCTCCCGGTCCGCCTGGCCGGAGGCCGGCGTCGAGCCCCCGTCCCCGCCGGCTGCCGAGGGCGAGCCGGAACGGCCGGAGCCGGGTGAGCGCGTCCGGGACGCTGGCGAGGCGCTGCACCCCTGAGGCAGCGCTCGCGAGGCGCCCTCCGTCCCGGATCCCCGGCCCGGCGCTCCGGTCAACTTAATTGCCAAGGGGATCCCGACACCGTATGCTGCGATATCGACGCAAGATCTCGGGATCAGGCGGGATCTTTCGTCGGGGTGGCGGCGGCGGGCGCGGGACGGCCCACGGACGGCTCGGGCGAGCGGCGGCGGGTGAATGGCGGACGTGGAGAGGTCGAGCGCGATCGCGGGGATCGATCCGGAGGAGCTGCTCCGGAGCGCCCTGGAGAAGATCGTCTTCTTCGAGTGCCGCGTCTCCCAGCTCGAGTCGGAGCTCGCCGCGGCCCGCGCCACCGCGGAGCGCGCCCGCGCCGACTCCGCCCAGTCCCGCCGGCACGAGGTGGAGCTCGAGCAGGCGGTCGCGGCGGAGAAGGGCGCCCGGGCGGACGCCGAGGCCTGCGGCCGCGACCTCTCCGAGCGCGTGGCGCTCCTCGAGGCCGAGCGGGAGCGGCTCCTCGCCGGCCTGGTGGACCGGGCCCGCGTCTCCGGCGCGCCCGGTGCAGACGGCGCGCCCGGCCCGGAGGAGGGCGGGGCGGACCTGGCCGGCTTCATCGCCGAGCTGCGGGCGGAGCTCGAGGACCTCCGGGCCTGGAAGGCGGCCGCCGAGGGGCGGGGCGACGCCCCCGTCCCCGCCCGGCACCGCGGCGAGCGCGGGGTGGAGTCGGTGCCCGCCCTGGCCGAGCGGTTCGAGGCCGAGGGGAGGGTGGGGCTCACCGGGCGCGACGCCGAGCGGCTGAAGGGGCTCCTCGCCACCCGCGCCGACCGCGTCCTCTACCAGCGCTCCATGGACGACCTCCGGGCCGTGGACCCGCGGGCCCGGGTCCGGGCGGTGCGCGCCCTCGAGGCGCTCGGCTCGAAGGCGGCCGCGCCCCTCCTCGCCGCTGCGCTCGGGCGCGAGCCGGAGGCCGAGGTCAAGGTGGCCCTGCTCGGCGCGCTGGGCCGCTTCCGCGAGCCCTTCGCCGGCGAGCTCGCCGCCCGGGCGCTCGAGGACCAGCGGCCGACGGTGCGGGTGGCGGCGCTCGAGGCGCTCGCCGCGGTGGCCGAGGGCACGGCCGAGGAGCGGCTCTCCGCCGCGCTCGGCGATCCGAGCCCCCTGGTCCGCCGCCGGGCTGCGCTCCTCCTCGGCTTCGCCGGGGGCGAGCGCGCCGAGGCCGCCCTGGCGGTGGCGCTCGGCGACGCCAACGGGGGCGTGGCCCGCGCCGCCGCGGCCGCGCTCTCCGGCCGGCCCACCGCCCGCGCCCAGGGCGTGCTCGCCCGCGCCCTCGAGCATCCGGACGCCTCGGTCCGGCGCGCCGCCGCCACCGCCCTCGCCCGGGTGGCGGGCGAGCCGGTCGCCGTGGACGGCCCGGCCCCGGTCCGCCGGGCCGCCTCGCGCCGGATCGCCGAGAAGCTCGCCCGGATGGACGGCGCCGCCCTGCGCGACGCGGTGGTCGCCGGCGCCGACGCCGTCCCCTCGCCGCGGGCCGCGCTGGACGAGGGTGCCCTGGGCCGCGAGCCGAGCCAGGGCCGCGTCGACGAGGGGCCGGGGCGCGCCGAGCACCTCGGCGAGGCCGTCCGCGGTCTGGCCGCGGAGAGCGGCGCGGACCTCGCCCAGGATGGCGGGCGCGAGAGCGGCGGAGGAAGGGTCGGGGGCGGGGGTCGCGGTCACCACCGCGACCGCGACGCAGGAGGGGGCGTGGACGGCGGCCGACGGGGTGGCGGCGGGGGCCGGGGCGACGACCGCCGGGGGGGTGACCCGGACCGCC
>DATKAL010000091.1:0-2047 GCA_035498135.1 Anaeromyxobacter sp. | reverse complement strand
CCTCCTCGTTGGAGCCGAGGCTCGGTGCGTACCCGCCCTCGTCGCCCACGCCGGTGTTGGCGCCCTTGGCCTTGAGGACCTTCTTCAGCGAGTGGAACACCTCGGCGCCGTAGCGCAGCGCCTCGGCGAAGCTGGGCGCGCCGAGCGGCACGACCATGAACTCCTGGATATCGACGTTGGAGTCGGCGTGGGCCCCGCCGTTCAGGACGTTCATGAGCGGCACCGGCAGGGTGCGCGCGCCGGCGCCGCCGACGTAGCGGTAGAGCGGGAGGTTGTGTGCCTTGGCGGCGGCCTTGGCGGCGGCCAGCGACACGCCCAGGATGGCGTTGGCGCCGAGCTTCGACTTGGTGGGGGTGCCGTCGAGCTGCAGCATCCTGGCGTCGAGCGCGGCCTGGTCGGAGGCGTCCATGCCCACCACCGCCGGACCGATCTGCTCCGCGACGTTGGCGACGGCCTTCCTGACGCCCTTGCCCAGGTAGCGGCCCTTGTCGCCGTCGCGGAGTTCGAGCGCCTCGTGCTCGCCTGTCGACGCGCCCGAGGGCACGGCGGCGCGGCCGACGTCGCCGGTTCCGACCGCCACCTCCACCTCCACCGTCGGGTTGCCGCGGGAATCGAGGATCTCCCGGGCCGTCACGTTGATGATCTCGGTCACAGCCAAGCCCTCCGAGGGCGAAGCGCCCTGTCAGATTCTCGCGGACTGTGCCCGCCATGCCCCGGGCAGGTCAACGCATTTCCTGGGCGTGGATCGCGGCTTGTTGCCTGGGGGCTCCGCGGTGCAGGGGTGCGCTCGGCCGCGGGCGCGGGCGAAAACAAAGGGCGCGAGGCCCGCGGCCTCCGCCCTTCAGCCGGCGCTTCGCCCCTGGCGAGCGCCGGAAGCTTCGCCTGGATGGATGCCCTAGGTGTAGTCGATGATCACCACGCCACCGTCGTCCCGGTCCTTCGGCGGGGGCTCGTCAGGCAGGCGGGAAGGGCCGATCGGGAGGGGGAGCTCGATGGAAGGCCGGTCGTCGCGCGGCTTCTCGCGCTCGCGCCGCCTGATCTCCTCGATGACGTAGGCGTCCAGCATGGTGTCACCTGCCTTCGTCTTCGTCCCTGGCTCCGGTGCTGCAAACCGCGTTCCGTGCGGTGTCGTTCCCTCCTGGTAACGCCTCACCCTCGATGTCCGATCTAACGACGGGGTTACCCCCTGCGCCAATTCACGGAATGCCGCCGGGTTCCCCATCGAGCGCAGTAACACCCGACCCGGGATGGGTCAAGATGACCAGCCCCGAACATGTGGGCGGATCTGCGTCGCCGGCGTGCGAGGGCGTGCAGGATTCGCGTTTACCGTGGCAGCGGCGCCACGGTGCTCGACGAAAAAGGCGGGGCCGCCCGGGGAGCGCCCCGGTCACCGTCCCTCCGCCCGGGCCTTGAAGGCCTCGAGGGTGCGGGGGAGCTGTACCCTGGTCATCTGGTCGCTCATCTTGTCGAGGAGCGCCTGCGGCACGAGCGGCGGGCGGGAGATCTGGATGTCGACCGAGTACCGGGCGCGCGTCCGCTGCCCTTCCGCGGTGAGCTCCCACGAGCCGTTCGACACCTTGAGGATCTCGCCGGAGACCAGCGACCAGGAGACGCGCCTCGGCCGCTCCTCCTGGTGGCGCAAGACGTAGCGGATGCGCCGCAGCCCCAGGTCCAGGTCGTACTCGACGCGCTTCTCCCCCCCGACCTCGAGGAGCCGGCAGGCCTTGATGCCGGGGACGAATTCCGGGTACCGCGGGTAATCGACCACGATGTCGAAGAACCTGTCGATGGTCGCGTCGATCACGACCTCCTGCGACACGAGCGCCACGTTTGCCTCCCTGGCCGGTCAGGACGGGTGGTCACCAGCCGTAGTTGGGGCTCCGCGTGAAGTGGTGGATGGTATCGATGAAGCGGACGGTCGCGGTCTTGGCCCGCATCACCACCGAGTGCGTCCGGGCGCCGTCCCCGGTGAAGATCACGCCCTTGAGGAAGTCGCCCTCGGTCACGCCGGTGGCGGCGAACATGACCGTCCCGCCGGCCATTTCCT
>DATKAL010000090.1:0-4937 GCA_035498135.1 Anaeromyxobacter sp. | reverse complement strand
ATCCGGGTGAACGACGCCCCGCTGGCCGCCTACCTGTCGCGCCAGGCCGAGCGGCAGGGCGACACGCGGCCGCGCCGCGGCAACGGCGGCCGGCCGTCCTGATCGGGCGGGGCGTGCCGGCTCGGGATGAAGGCGGGTCGTCCATTCACGTCGGCGGCGCCGCGGCCGGCGGCTCCGGCGAGAGCTCGTCCAGCTCCGACCGGAGCAGCCATTCATCCGGGAAGGCGCCCGCCGCCCGCCGGAGCGCGGCCAGGCGCACCGGAGAGGTGTCCCCCGACTCCCGCAGCCGCCGGACCTCGGCGTAGAGCGCCCTCAGCGTCGCCGGCAACGCCGCCGCCTTTCGGGCCCGGGCCCGGACCTCGCCCTCGCCGGCGGAGAAGGCGGACAGCTCCCCGAACCAGCGATCCCAGGCGGCGGGGTCGGCCGGCCCTCCGGCCACCGAACGGAGGTCCTCCGAGAGGTGGAGGAGGGCCCAGGACGGGAGCTCGAGGGGGCGATCGCCGAGCCGGCCCCGGAGGTGGATCACCTCCCCGCCCCCGACCGAGAACCCGAAGAGGGCGAGGCCGCTCGCCAGCTCGAGCGCGAAGGCGCCCCGCTCCGGCAGCGCTCCCCGCCCGAAGGCCACCACCACCTCGCCCGGCCAGGGCTGCCGCTCGGCCACGCCGCCCCGCGAGACCAGCACCGGCCCTTCCAGCCGCGCCAGGGCGGAGGCGAGCCCGGGCGCCACCGGCCCGGGCGCCGCGATCCGCTCCACCACCTTCCCGGAGAGCTCCCGTCCCCCGGAGAGGACGAGGTGGTTCACGCTCCGGGCCCGCCGGGCCTCGTCGAGCCCGTGGTCGCCCCCGCGCCGCCAGGAGAGCGTGGCGGTGAGCTCGTCCAGCACCTCGAAGAGGTGCTCGAAGTCCCGAGCCACGAAGAGCTGCGGCTGCATCCGCGTGATGTCGTAGGCGACGTCGGCGCAGGCTGCGGTGAGCGGGAGCTTCTCCACCTCCGGGGTGAGGCAGTGGACCGCCTCGCCGATGGAGGAGAGCAGGCCGGCGCCGTAGAGCTTCGGCTCCTCGAGCGTCCCCACCAGGCCGTACTCCGCGGTCCACCAGTAGAGGCGGCTCGCGCGCGTCGCCTCGGAGACGTAGCGGACGCTGGCCGCGGCCGCGGCCAGGCGAGCCTCGGCCAGCTCCACCTCCCCGGGGCCCGCCTCCGGGTCTTCCTTCACCACCGAGAGGTTGCGGATCGCCTCGAAGACGGCCTGATCCTCGGCGGAGGCGATCGCCTTGAACCCCGCCTCGCCCGCCCGGCAGAGGTAGGCGGCGTAGGTCGGATCGGCGACGAAGGGCGCGTGGCCGGCGCTCTCGTGGACGATGTCCGGCGCGGGCGTGTACTCGATGTGCTCGTGGGAGCGGATGTCGCCGGCGATGGCCAGCACGCGGCGGCTCTGGAGCTCGGTGAAGACCGCGGGGGGGATGAACCCGCGCACCGCCACGGCCGACCAGCCGGCCCGCGCGAGCTTGAGGTTCATCTCGTCCAGGCTCGGGATCCGCTCCACCTCGATCCCGGTCGCCGCCAGGCCGGCCAGGTAGCGGGGGTGGGCGCGCCCCGCGAGGTGAGCGGTGAGGCGCCGGAGGATGTGGCGCCAGACGGCGTGGTCGCGCGGGGTGTAGGCCTCGTGATCCTGCGCCACGGCGTAGCGGCGCAGGTACGGCGGGAGGCTGGCGATGGCGCGCTCGGTGGGGGTCAAGGGCCCTCCTCCTTCCCCGCTCCGGTCGGCCGCCCCTCCGCGGGCGGAGCCCAGGCCGCGCCCCTCGGATAACGGCGGTCCCCCGCCCCGCAAGCCCCGTGGCCGGGGACCGCCGCTCCGGGCCTTTCCGTCGAGGACGGCGGCGAAGGGGAGCCGGGCCCCGCTCAGCCGTGCAGCCCCCTCGGCCCGCGCAGGATCCGCGCCGGCAGGAAGAGTACGGCCCGGAGCAGGGAGAACACGCCCTCCACGGCCACCCCGACGACCCGGAAGGGCAAGAGGAGCAGCCAGACCAGCGGGAAGAGCACCAGGGCCGCGAGGGCCAGGGGCCAGCAGAGGATCAGGAGGATCAACCAGAGCAGGAAGGCGCCCATGTATTCCAGGATACGCGCGCTGCGGGGAAATCTGGCGGGCGAGCGCTCTTTGGGTTGCCCCCCGCGGGTCGGGGAGCCTAAGAAGAGCCCGCACCGCATGAGCTCGCAGCCGGGCCACATCCTCGTGGTCGACGACAACGAGGCCCTCCGGGAGAACCTGGCCGAGTGCCTGGAGGCCGAGGGCTACCAGGTGGCCGTGGCTCAGGACGGACCGGCGGCGCTCTCCCTCCTCGAGCGTGGTCCGCTCCCGGCGGTGGTGCTGCTCGATCTCATGATGCCGGGGATGGACGGCCGGGCGATCGCCGCCGCCATCCGGACCAACCCCCGCCTGGCGTCGGTGCGGATCGTGGTCAGCACCGGCCTCTCGTCGGTCCGGGGCCTCTCGGCGACCGCCGACGCGGTCCTCATGAAGCCGTTCGGGGTGAAGGACCTGCTCACCGTCCTGCGCCGCGTGGAGCAGGCGCCGCCGCCCGCCGGGGACGGCGCCGCGGACTGACGCCGCCCGGCCTCGCGCCGGAGGCGGGCGGGGTGACGAGAGGGCGGATCGCCCGGGCCTACGCGGCGACCAGGGACCTCGGCGCGGGCGCCTCCGCCGGCGCCGCTGCGATCCACCGGGCGTGGAGCGCGGGCTCGAGCCGCGTGTACTCGCAGCGCGCACAGCGCCACATCACGGTGGGGAGGTACGACTCCCCGCTCTGGTCGAGCCTTCCCTCGCTACGCTCGAGCCGGCCGTCGTGGCACATCGGACACCCGGTGTCGGACATCGGGACCTCCGCGTTCCCCTCCAGCCCATCGCCTCTGCTTCGCACGTGCCACCTGCCCTCGCCCGCAAGCGCCCGAAACCCCGGGGCCCGGCCGCGTCGCGCGCGTGGCGGCGGCGCACGCGTGACCCCCGAGGGCGAAAGGCGTGCGCCCCTCGACGCCGGGTGCGAGCGGGCGCATGCTTGGCGCCGTCCTTGGTCCCCGCTCCCCCCACACCGCCCGCCACCTGGCCCGGCCGAGCGCCCCCGTGACGCGCGGCCTCCGCTCCACCCAGTACCTGTCCTTCGTCAGCCTCGGCATCGCCATGAGCCTGGTCGGGCCGCTCCTCCCCGCCATCCGGCTCGAGCTGCCCATGAGCTACCTCGAGGCGGGGCTGATCCTCTCCGGCCAGTTCCTCGGCATGGTGGTGACCGTCCCGCCCGGCGGGCACCTCGCCGACCGCCTCGGGAAGCGGGCCTTCCTCATCGCCAGCGCGGTCCTCATGGTGGCGGGGCTGGCCGGGCTCGGGGTGGCGCGCTCCCTCCCCGCCCTGCTCGCCGCCTCGGTGGTCACCGGCGTGGGCGGCGGGGGCGTCGAGGTGGGGGTGAACGCCCTGGAGGCGGACCACGCCGGGGAGCGCGCCGGCCACGCCCTGAACCTCCTCCACTTCTTCTTCGGCCTGGGGGCGATCGCCGGGCCGCTGCTCGCCGCGGCGGTGATCCGGGCCGGCCTCGGCTGGCGGCTCGCCTTCCAGCTGGCCGCCGCGCTCCCCGCGCTGGTGGCGCTCTCGCTGGCCGCGCAGCCGGTGTCCCGGGGCGCGCCGCCGGCGGAGGACGCCGCCGCCCTCTACCGCAGCGGCACGCTCTGGCGCTACGGGCTCGCCCTGGCGGCGTACGTCGCGGTCGAGACCTCGGTCTACGGCTGGATCGCCAGCTACTGGGAGCGGCGCGGCAGCCCCGCCCTGCCGCCCCCCGCGCTCGCCGCGCTCTTCTGGGCGACGCTCACCGCCGGCCGCCTGCTCTGCGGCCGCCTCGCCGACCGGCTCGGCCTGGCGCGCTTCGTCCGGCGCGCCGCCGCCGCCAGCGCCGCCGTCTGCCTGGCCTGGGCGGCGCTGCCCACGCCGGCGGTCACCGCCGCGGCCGTCCTCCTCCTCGGGCTCTCCCTGGCCGGCATCTTCCCCACCACGGTGGCCCTGGTGACCGGGCTCTTCCCCGGCCACTCTGGGAAGGTGGTGGCGGTCCTCGGCGTGTTCGCCTCGCTGGGCGGCCTCCTCGGGCCGGTGGCGCTCGGGCGGCTCGCCGACGCCGCTGGCATCCGGGCGCTGCCCCCCTTCGCGGCGGCCCTGGCCGTCGCCCTGCTGGCCGGGGTGGCCCGGCGGGCCCGCCCGCCTACTTGAAGTACTCCGCGTGGATCGAGGACTCGATCACCGGGGTGAGGAAGAGGGAGACGAGCACCCCGGCAAAGCAGGCGGCGAAGAGCCAGGCGGCCCGCTCCCCCTGCCAGCCGAAGAAGCGGCGGAGGTGGAGGTAGATCCCGAACATCACCCAGGCGATGAGCGACCAGGTCTGGACCGGATCCCAGTTCCAGAAGATGTTCCAGGACTGGTAGGCCCAGACGCTCCCCGCCACCATCCCGATGGCCCAGAAGACGAAGCCGAAGCCGGCGAAGCGGTAGGCGTAGAGGTCGATCACCGGCAGGTCGGGCAGCGAGGTGAAGCGCCGGAGCCGGTTGCGCCGCTTGAGCAGGTAGAAGACGGAGAAGACGAAGGCGATCACCACCGAGGCGAAGGCGATCTTGTAGAAGAGGATGTGGAGCACCAGCCAGATGCCGCGGAAGGTGGGGGGGAGCTGCCTGATGGCGGGCTGGAGGAAGAGGCCGATGGCGATCAGGACGAAGGTGGCCGGGTAGACGACCACCGCCGCCGGCTGGATCCGCGGCTCGAGGCGGGCGGCGATCGCGAAGCAGACCGCCAGCACCCAGGCGTAGGCGGAGAGCACCTCGAACCGGTCGATGTAGGGACCGTGCCCCACGATCCGCCACCAGACCAGCAGCCCGGCGCCGTGCACCGCGATCGCCACCAGGACCAGCCG
>DATKAL010000089.1:0-9790 GCA_035498135.1 Anaeromyxobacter sp. | reverse complement strand
GGCACGGCGCCCGACCGCCCCGGTGCGCGCGCAGGTCTCGTTCGCCCGCCACAACCTGGTCCGGGACCCGCCCGCGCCCGCCGGGGCCTTCGACGCCATCCTCTGCCGGAACGTCCTCATCTACTTCGAGCCGGTGGTGGCGGCCGGCGTGCTCCGGCGGCTCGCCGACGCGCTCCGGCCGGGCGGCGCCCTGGTCCTCGGGCCGGTGGAGCTGCCGCTCGCGGCCGCGGTCCCCCTCGACTGGGTGGAGCGGGAGGGCGCCACCCTCCTCGTGCGGCCGGGGTAGGCCGGGCCCGGGCGCGGCCGGCCTGGACCGGGTTACGATCGTCGCGTGTTCGACGCGCTCCTCCACGCCGGCGCCCTCTCGGCCCGGGATCTGGCCGACCTCGAGTTCTTCGGGGTCCGCGGGGCGCTGGTCCCCTCCGACGACGCGGCCGTCGCCTCCTCCGCCGCGGTCCGCCGCGGCTGGGAGGCGGTGGTCTCGAGCGTGCGCCGCCTGCGCAAGGCCGGGCTGGCCGGCCACGCCGCGCTCGGCCTCCACCCCGCCCGCATCCCGCTCCGGGGGCTCGAGGCCCTGCTGGCCGAGCTCCCCGCGATGCTCGGCCGGCCGGAGGTGGCGGCGCTCGGGGCGGTCGGCCTCCACCAGGGCGGCGCCCTGGAGGAGCGGGTCCTGGCGCGGCAGCTCGAGCTGGCGCGGGAGCTCCGGGTCCCGGTCCTCGTGGCCCTCGGCTGGCGGGAGCGGGAACGGCTCGCCCGGCGGGTGCTGGCGATCCTGCGCGAGGCGGAGCTCGAGCCGGGGAGGGTGCTGGTGGCGGGGGTGGACGCCCGCGGCGTCCGCGCCATCCGGGCCTGCGGTTACCTGGCCGGGCTCTCGCTCTCCGCCGGTGTCCGCCCGGGCGACGGCCTGGAGGCGGCGGTCCGGACCGTGGCCGCGCTCGGGCCGGAGGGGCTGGTGCTCGGGTCGGGCGCCGGGCTGGCGGGCGGCGACCTGCTCGCGCTCCCCCGCGCCGCCGACCGGCTCGCCCGGGCCGGGCTCGGCGGCGGGGTCATCCGGCGCGTCTGCGCCGTGAACGCGATCCGCTTCCTCGGGGTGGAGCTGCCGGCGGCCGCGGAGCCCGAGTCCAGTGGCCGCTCCGGCCACCGCGCTTCTCCATGAGCTCGATCCGCTCGATGGTCATCCCCCGCTCGTACCGCTTCAGCATGTCGTAGATCGTGAGCAGGGCGGCGGAGACCGCCGCCAGGGCCTCCATCTCCACGCCGGTCCGGTCCACGGTCCGGACCGTGGCCTCCACCGCCACGCCGCCGGGGCCGGGCTCGGCGAGGACGTCGACGCCCGAGAGGGCGATGGGGTGGCAGAGGGGGACGAGGTCGGGGGTCTTCTTGGCCGCCATCACCCCGGCGAGCCGGGCCGCCGCGAGCACGTCCCCCTTCTCCACCTCGCCGGCCCGGATCCGCTGCACGGTGGCGGCCGACATGGTGACGAACCCGCGCGCCACCGCCACCCGCTCGGTCCGGGGCTTCGCGCCCACGTCGATCATCTTCATGGCGGGCCCCTAGTCCCAGCTCTCGGTGGCGTGCTCGCCCAGCCAGCGCTCGGCGTCGATGGCGGCCATGCAGCCCGAGCCGGCGGCCGAGACCGCCTGGCGGTAGGTGGGGTCGGAGACGTCGCCGGCGGCGAAGACGCCGGGCACGCTGGTGGCGGTGGAGGGGGCCTTGACGGTCAGGTAGCCGACCTCGTTCATCGCCAGCTGGCCCTTGAAGATGGCGGTGTTGGGCTCGTGGCCGATCCCCATGAAGACGCCCTTGAGCGGCAGGAGGCGGCTCGAGCCGTCCCGGGTGCTCTTCAGCCGGACGCCGGTGACCGCCTTGCCGTCGCCCACGATCTCGTCGACCGTCGAGGAGAGCTCGAAGGTGATCTTCGGGTTCTTGCGCGACCGCTCCTCCATGATCCGCGAGGCCCGGAGCGCCTCCCGGCGGTGGATGACGTGCACGCGGGTGGCGTACTTGGTGAGGAAGGTCGCCTCCTCCATGGCGGTGTCGCCGCCGCCCACCACCGCCACGTCGACCCCGCGGAAGAAGAAGCCGTCGCAGGTGGCGCAGGCGGAGACCCCCTTGCCCATGTAGGCCTTCTCGGAGGGGATCCCGAGCCACTTGGCCGAGGCGCCGGTGGCGACGATCACCGCGTCGGCGGTCGTGAGGTCGTCGTCCCGCCAGAGCTGGAAGGGGCGGCGGGAGAAGTCGACCCGGGTGATCTCGGCCGGCTCGACGCGGGTGCCGAAGCGCTCCGCTTGCTTCTTCATCCGCTCCATCAGCTCGGGGCCGAGGATCCCCTCCGGGAAGCCGGGGTAGTTCTCCACCTCGCTGGTGATGGTGAGCTGTCCTCCGGGCTGCATGCCCTCGAAGAGGAGCGGCGACAGGTTGGCCCGGGACGCGTAGAGCGCCGCCGTGTAGCCGGCCGGGCCGCTGCCGATGATGACGAGCCTCTCGTGCTTGGCCATGCGTATCCTCCCCTCGCTTCGGAGCGCGCCGACTTGTTTATCCGCTCGAGGCCGGCCTGTCACCCGCTCCCGGGCCGAGCCTCGCCCAGAGGAACAGGCGCCGGTAGGTGTAGACGTAGGGCCGCTCGTCCGGGAGCGACTCCATGAGCCGCGCCCGGTAACGAGCCAGGAAGCGGGCGAAGGATTCCGGGGCCAGGCGGCGCTCGTAGTCGGTGAGGAGCGAGCCCCGCACCCACTCCACCACCTCGTCCCGGGAGGCGAGCGGGTGGGCGTAGACCTCGACCCGGACCCGCTGGGCGGAGAAGCCGAGCCGGTGGAGGAGGCGGGCGTAGGCCTCGGGCTCGAGCACCGGGCTCTCGCGGACGTGGCCTCCCAGGGCGGCGGCCTGCTCGGGCTCGCGGGCGACCTCGCGGGCGACCGCGTGGGAGGGGTGGTGGTCGTTCGCCGGGACCTGCACCGCGAGCTGGCCGCCGGGGGCGAGGCCGGCGGCCAGGCGAGCGAGGAGCCGCTCGTGGTCGGGGACCCAGTGCAGGGCGGCGTTGGAGAGGACCAGGTCGAGCCCCCGCCCCTCGAAGCGGGCCAGGTCGACCTGCTGGAAGGAGAGCCCGTCCCCGGCCAGCGGCGCCGCCCGCGCCAGCATGGCGGCCGACGAGTCGATCCCCACCGTCTCGCTCGCCGCCAGGCGCTGGTGCGCGATCCGGGTGGGCTCCCCCGTTCCGCACCCCAGGTCCGCGATCCGCATGCCGGGCCGGGGCTCGACCAGGGAGAGCAGATCCTCGAACGGCCGCTGCCGCTCGGCCCGGAACCGCTCGTACTGGGAAGGGCTCCAGGGGTCGCCGTTGTTACCCATGGACGTTGACCTCGCTGCCGTTTTGTCCGAATCTCGACCGTCCCACCTGGCGCATCCTACCTGTCGCACACCGAACCTGGAGCCCCATGCCCTTCCGTAACCTCGTGCTCGGCGCGCTCGCCCTCCTCGCCGCCGCCTGCCAGTCGCCCCGCTCCGCGCAGCCCGCGTCGCAGCAGAAGGAGGGCGCGTCCACCCCGGTCGCCAAGATCGGGAGCCAGACCATCACCGCCGGCGAGCTGGACGAGCAGGTGAAGGGCGACCTCAAGCAGCTCCAGCAGCAGTTCGACGAGCAGCAGTACCAGCTCCGCCGCCAGGGGCTCGAGGGGATGATCCGCCGCAAGGTCTTCGAGGCGAAGGCCAAGCAGGCGGGCGTCACCCCCGAGGAGCTCATCAACAAGGAGGTGGTGGAGAAGATCCCCGAGCCGAGCGACGACGAGATCCGGGCCCTGTACGAGCGCGCCAAGGCCGGCGGCCAGCAGCTCCCCCCCCTCGACCAGGTGAAGGGGGACATCGCCAAGTTCATCAAGAACCAGAAGGCCCAGGGCGAGCTGCTCGCCTACTACGACCAGCTCAAGAAGGACCAGGGCGTCGAGGTCCTCCTCCCGGTCTACATGCCGCCCAAGGTGGCGGTGGAGGCGACCGGCCCGTCGAAGGGGCCCGAGACCGCGCCCGTCACCATCGTCGAGTTCTCCGACTACCAGTGCCCCTTCTGCGTCAAGGCCGAGCCGACGGTGAAGGACCTGCTCGCCGCCTACCCGGGGAAGATCCGGCTCGTCTACCGCGACTTCCCGCTCCCCACCCACACCCTCGCGCCCAAGGCGGCCGAGGCGGCCCACTGCGCCGGCGACCAGTCCAAGTACTGGGAGATGCACGATCGGCTCTTCGCCTCGGGCGGGAAGCTCTCGGTCTCCGACCTCAAGGCCTACGCGCGCGAGGTGGGGCTCGACGGGACCAAGTTCGACAAGTGCCTCGACTCGGGCGAGAAGGCCTCGGCGGTGGCCTTCCACCAGAAGGCCGGCCAGGACGTGGGCGTGACCGGAACCCCGGCGTTCTACGTGAACGGCCACCCGATCTCGGGCGCCCAGCCGCTGGAGAACTTCCGCCAGGTGGTGGACGAGGAGCTGGCCGCCCAGGCCAAGAAGTAGCCCCGGGTGGCGAAGACCGCGGCCGGGTCCTAGATCAGGGCCCGGCCGTCGTCTTCGGGAGGACAATGGGCGCTTACGGACAGGGCGAGGGGGCCACCCTCGGGGAGCGCCGGAGGACCCGCGGCCTCCGGGTGGGGAACGTCGCCATCGGCGGCGGCGCCCCCATCGCCGTGCAGTCGATGACCACCACCCAGACCGCGGACGTGGCCGGCACGCTCGCCCAGATCCGGGCCCTGGCCGAGGCCGGGGCGGACGTGGTGCGGCTCGCGGTCCCGGACCGGGCGGCCGCCGACGCGCTCCCCGCGATCGTGCGGGCCGCGCCCGTGCCGCTGGTCGCCGACATCCACTTCGACTACCGGCTCGCGCTGGCCGCGCTGGCCGCGGGGATCCACGGCGTCCGGCTCAACCCGGGCAACATCGGGGCCCGCGAGCGGGTCCGCGAGGTGGTGAAGGCCGCCCGCGAGCGGATGGTCCCGATCCGGATCGGCGTGAACGCCGGCTCGCTGGAGAAGGACATCGTGGAGCGGCACGGCTGGCCCACCGCCGAGGGGATGGTGGAGAGCGCGGAGCGCCACATCCGCTTCCTCGAGGACGAGGGGTACCGGGAGATCAAGGTCTCCCTCAAGGCGCACGACGTCGCCATGACGGTGCGCGCCAACCGGCTCTTCGCCGAGCGGTTCGAGTACCCGCTCCACCTGGGCGTGACCGAGGCCGGCACCCTCCTCGCCGGCACGGTGAAGAGCGCCGCCGGCCTGGCCATCCTCCTCGCCGACGGGATCGGCGACACCATTCGCATCTCCCTCACCGCCGACCCGGTGGAGGAGGTCCGGGTGGCCCGGCTCCTCCTCAAGTCGCTCGGCCTCAAGTTCGGCGGGGCGACCCTCACCTCCTGCCCCACCTGCGGCCGCTGCTCGGTGGAGATGATCCCCATCGCCGAGCGGGTCGAGAAGCGGCTCTCCACGGTGAAGGGCGAGGTGCAGGTGGCGGTGATGGGCTGCGAGGTCAACGGGCCCGGCGAGGCGGCGGCCGCCGACGTGGGCGTCGCCTACGGGCACGGCGGCGTGGGGCTGCTCTTCCGCGATGGCAAGATCGTGAAGCGGATGAAGGCGGAGGAGCTCGAGGACGCGGTGGTGGCCGAGGCGCTCCAGATCGCCGCCGCCCGGGCGCCCAAGTAGCGCTAGGGCGCGGGCTTCGGCGCCTCGCCCCGGCCCGCCGCCGCCAGCCAGGCGGCGAGCGCCCGCCGGTCCTCGTCGGTGCCCCCGAACCCGGGCATGGCCCGGTTGAGCCGGGGGAGCCGGCCCAGGGCCTCGTAGGCGCGGCGGACGTCCCAGCCGCGCACCCGCGGCGGGAGCGGGATCAGGTCGTGGCAGTGCAGGCAGTTCTGGGCCATCACCCGGGCGCCCCGGCGGGCGAGCGCCGGCGAGTCCTCCAGCGGCGGCTCGAGCCCCAGCCAGCGCGCGAGCGGGAGCTGGGCGGCCACCACGGCGAGCATCACGACGGCGGCCAGGGCCAGGCGGACACGCGCGGACACGTCGTTCAGTGTATAACCCAGCCCCATGTCCGTCGTCCGCACCAGCCAGGCCTTCATCCCGACCCTCAAGGAAGCGCCCGCCGACGCCCAGGTGCCGAGCCACAAGCTGCTCGTCCGCGCCGGGTTCATCCGGCAGCTGGGGGCCGGGATCTACGACTACCTCCCCCTCGCCCAGCGGACCCTGAAGCGGGTCGAGAAGATCGTCCGGGAGGAGATGGACGCCATCGGCGGCCAGGAGTTCCACCTCCCCGCCCTCCACCCGGCCGAGATCTGGAAGGAGTCGGGGCGCTGGGCGGTGATGGGCGACAACATGTTCCGCCTGAAGGACCGCAAGGGCGGCGACTACTGCCTGGGGATGACGCACGAGGAGATCTTCACCGCCATCGCCCGGGCCGAGCTCCGCTCCTACCGGCAGCTCCCCCAGGTCTGGTACCAGATCCAGACCAAGTTCCGGGACGAGCCGCGGCCCAAGTCCGGCCTCCTCCGTGTCCGGCAGTTCACCATGAAGGACGCCTACTCGTTCGACGTGGACCGGGGCGGCCTCGACCTGCGCTACGAGGACCAGCGGAAGGCCTACGAGCGGATCTTCACCCGCTGCGGGCTCGACTTCGTGGCGGTGCAGGCCCACTCCGGCGCCATGGGCGGGAGCGAGTCCTCGGAGTTCATGGTCCGGACCGACGCGGGCGAGGACCTGGTGGCCGCCTGCCCGAAGTGCCGGTACGCGGCCAACACCGAGACCGCCACCTCCCGGATCCCGGCCGAGCAGGACGGGACGGGGCTCGCCGCCCCCGAGCGCTTCGCCACCCCGGGCGTCCTCACCATCGAGGCCCTGGAGAAGCCGCCCCACGGCGTCCCGGCCCGGCGGCAGCTCAAGACCCTGGTGTACGTGGCCGACGAGCAGCCGGTGGTGGCCGTGGTGCGGGGCGACCAGGAGCTGAACGAGGCCAAGCTCCAGACCGCCACCGGGGCGGCGGTGGTGCGGCCCGCGCACCCGGAGGAGATCCCGCCGCTCATGGGGGCGAAGGCCGGCTCCCTCGGCGCGGTGGGCTTCACCAAGGCCCGGGTCCTGGTCGACCCCTCGCTGGCCGACCGGCGGGACATGGTCACCGGCGCCAACGTCGACGGCTTCCACCTCCGCGGCGTGGACGTGCGCCGGGACCTCCTCCCGCACGCCACCCTGGCCGAGCTCCGCACCGTCCAGGCCGGAGAGGGCTGCCCCCGCTGCGACGGCACCCTGGACGTCTTCAAGGCGCTCGAGGTGGGCCACATCTTCAAGCTCGGGACCAAGTACGCCGAGTCGATGGGGGCCACCGTCCTCGACGCCGAGGGCAAGCAGGTGCCCATCGTGATGGGGAGCTACGGGATCGGGGTGGAGCGGATCATGGCGGCCGCCATCGAGCTGCACCACGACGACAACGGGATCGTGTGGCCCATGGCGATCGCCCCCTTCCCGGTGACCGTCCTGACCCTCGGCCCGGAGCCGGAGCTGAAGAAGGCCGGGGACGAGCTGGTGGCCGCCCTCGCCCGGGAGGGGCTGGACGTGCTCTACGACGACCGCGACGAGCGGGCCGGGGTGAAGTTCAAGGACGCCGACCTGGTCGGGATCCCGCTGCGGATCGCGGTGGGCAAGAAGGGGCTGGCGGCCGGGCAGGTGGAGTGGAAGCGGCGGGCCGGCGGGGCGGTGGAGCTGGTCCCCCTCGGCGAGGCGGCCCGCAGGGCGGCGGAGGCGGTGCGGGCCGAGGCCCGCTGAGCGACGCCGGCGCCGGCCGGCGCCCGGGAGGCGACGTGCGCGCGAAGCTGTCGATCGGGGCCGAAGGGGAGATCGCCCTCCCGCGCCGAGAGGCCGAGGCGCTCGGGCTCGCGGGCGGCGGCGAGGCGGAGCTGGTGTCCGCGCGGGGCGCGTTCGCGCTCGTCACCCCGGTCCGCGACGACGCCCCCCGGGCCTGGTTCGCCGGCTCGCTGGCCGCCCTCACCGTGGCCGAGGTGGTCCACTTCGTCTTCGCCAACCTCCGGACCGGCGTGCTGCTCCTCGCCTTCGGGGGGCCGGAGGCGGGCGACGCGCCCGAGCAGCCCGAGCGGCTGCGGCGCAAGAGCATCTACTTCCGGGACGGGCAGGTGGTCTTCGCCTCGTCCTCCGACCCCGCCGACCGGCTCGGGCCGGTCCTGCGCCGGGCCGGGCTGGTCGAGGCCGCCGCCCTGGACCGCTGCTCGGGGCTGGTGGGCTCGGGCCGCCCGCTCGGCCAGGTGCTGGTGGACGAGGGGCTCCTCTCCTCCGGGCAGCTCTACGACGGCATCGCCCTGCAGGTGAAGGAGATCCTCCTCGGCGCCTTCGTCGAGCCGGCCGGGACCTTCGCCTTTCTCGAGGGGCCGACCGAGGAGCAGAACGCCGTGCGGCTGGGCGAGCGGACGCGCGACCTCCTCCTCCAGGGGCTCAAGCGCGTCGAGGAGGCGGAGCGGCTCTCCCGGGAGCTGGGCGGGCGGGAGGTGGTCCTCTCCCGGCGCGCCGAGCCCGCCGCTCCCCCCGCCGCCGACGAGGCGGCGCTCCTGGCCGCCGTCGACGGGGTGCGCTCCCTGCCCGCCGCCGCCCTGGAGGCGGGCCTGGGCCTGCTCGACGCCCTCCGCGCCGCCGCCGCCCTGGTGGGGGAGGGCGTGCTGACGGCGCCCGCGCCGCCGCCCGCGGCCGAGGAGGAGATCGTCATCGAGGTGGAGCCGCCCGCCGCCGGCCAGCCGCGCCGTCCGCCCGGACCGTTCGACACCTACCGCCGCATCTTCAAGCGGGTCCACGCCGCCTTCTCGGCGGCGAACCCGTCGGCCCACGAGCGGCTCAACAGCTACTTCGACCGCCTCCCGCCCAAGCAGCGCGCCCTCTTCGACGGGGTACGGGTGGGCGAGGACGGGGAGGTGGACGTCGCCCGGGTGCTCGCCAACGTGAGCCAGACCGGCGCCTACAAGGCGGCCGCCGCCCGGGCGAGGTCGCTCGAGGCGATCGAGGACCTGCTCTCCTTCGCGCTCTTCGAGGTGAAGAACTGCCTCCCCCGGGAGCAGGCGGAGGCGCTGCTCCGGGAGGTGGGGAAGATGCAGGTGGGGAAGGCATGAGACCGGCCGATCGGATCTGCGCCGCGCTGGACTTCGCGTCGATGGCGGCGGCCGAGCCGTTCGCGCGCGCGGTGGCGCCCCACGTCGGGATGCTCAAGGTCGGGCTGGAGCTGTTCGCCGCCGAGGGGCCGCCCGCGGTCCGGGCGGCCGCGGCCCTGGGGAGGCCGATCTTCCTCGACCTCAAGCTCCACGACATCCCGAACACGGTCGAGGGGGCCGCCCGCAGCGCGGCCCAGGTCGGGGCCGCCCTCCTCACGGTCCACGCCGCCGGCGGCGAGGAGATGGTGCGCGCCGCGGTGCGGGGGGCGGGGGGCAAGGTTCGGATCCTGGCGGTGACCGTCCTCACCAGCCTGGACGGGCCCGCGCTCTCGGCGATCGGGCTGGCCGGCCCGCCCGAGGCGGCCGTGGTCCGGCTCGCCCGGCTCGCGGTCGGGGCGGGGGCGGCCGGGCTGGTCTGCTCGCCGCGGGAGGTGGCGGCGGTGCGGGCGGCGGTCGGGCCGGCGCCCCTGCTGGTCGTGCCCGGGGTGAGGCCGGCCGGCGCGGCCCGGGGCGACCAGGCCCGGGTGGCGACGCCCGCCGAGGCGGTGCGGGCCGGCGCCGACGTGATCGTCGTCGGGCGGCCCCTCCGCGAGGCGGCCGACCCGGCCGCGGCGGCGCGCGAGATCGCGGC
>DATKAL010000088.1:0-2516 GCA_035498135.1 Anaeromyxobacter sp. | reverse complement strand
GGCGGGCGAGGACGTGGCGCTCTGCACCGACGCGGGGACGCCCGGCGTCTCCGACCCTGGGGCGGCCCTGGTGGCGGCCGCCTGGGAGGTGGGGGCCCGCGTGGTCCCGATCCCCGGGCCGAGCGCGGCCCTGGCCGCCCTGGCCGCCTCCGGCTTCTCCGCGGACCGGTTCCTCTTCGCCGGCTTCCTCCCGCGCAAGGGGGCGGGCCGGGCCGAGGCGCTCGCCTGGCTCGCCGCCACCCCGGCGACCCTGGTGCTGTACGAGGCCGGGAACCGGACCCGGGAGACGCTCCTCGACCTCGCGGCGGCGTTCGGCGACCGGCCGGCCTTGGTGGCCCGGGAGCTGACCAAGCTGCACGAGGAGCTGGCTCGCGGGCGGCTGGCAGCGCTCGCCGACCGGTTCGCGGGCGAGGTGCGAGGCGAGGTGACCCTGGTGGTGGCCGGGGCGCCGGGCGGGGCCGCGCCGCCCGCGCCCGCCGAGCCCCTCGAGGACGAGCTGCGGCGCCGGGTGGCGGCGGGGGAGCCTCCCTCGGCGCTGGCCCGGGAGGTGGCGCGCGCCCGCGGGCTGAAGCGCGCCGACGTTTACGCGCTCCTCGAGCGGCTGAGGAAGGGGTGACCCCCTAGAAGTCGAGGACCGCCGAGGCCTGGACGGTGAAGACGGTCGCCTCCCCGATCCGGAACCGGTTGCCGGGGGCGTCGTAGCGCCAGTCGTAGTTCGGGTTCAGGTTCGGGTCGGCAGGGTTGGAGAGGTCGCCGCCGGCCGACTCCCCGGAGAGGAAGTGGGCGGTGCGGATCTCGTACGAGGCCGAGCCCGCCAGCGCCAGGTAGCGCGAGGCGCGCAGGAGCAGTCCGGCGCGGGCCCCCATGGTGAGGAAGGGCTGGGTCTCGTGGAGGCGCCCGGAGAGGTCGGTCAGCTCGTTGTAGAAGCGCTGGCTGGAGGTGTAGTCGCCCCAGAGCCGGAGGTCGATGGCGATCTTCTGGTGCTCCCTCGGATCGTCGAAGGGGAGGATCTCGGCGCCGAAGAGCAGCCCGCCCACCCAGGGGAGCCGAGCGCCGGCCCTGTCCTTCCACGGGCCGGCGGCGCAGTTGGCGGGCGCCCAGGAGGCCATCTGCGGGCCGGTCGAGCCGGCCAGGCCGGCGAGGTCGGCGGCGTGGTCGCAGTTGGAGTAGGTCGCGTTCGAGGGGGCCTCGGCGGTGACGTGCAGCTTCACGTAGGGGTCGAAGGCCCCGAGCCGCCGCGAGACGGCGGTGTAGAAGTCCCACTTCCAGATCTTCTCGCCCAGCGGGCCGCGGCTCGTATCCACGAAGTAGGGCGAGCCCCAGTCGTCCCGGCGGCCGGCGGCCGGGTCGTACTTCTTGGCGGTGGGGAAGGTGGCGTCGACCCCGAGGACCCACGTCGGCTTGGTGTCGTCTCGGAGCTGGCTCAGGGCCGCCCAGGCGATGCCCACCATCAGGTCGCCGAGCTGGCCGCCGTGGTAGACGATCGAGCTCGGCGAGCCGACCGGGAAGAGGGCGCACGGCGGCGAGGGACAGCCCGGGCCGGCAGGGCCGTCCGGGCCGCCGGTGGTGCTCGGGGGGCCGATCGGCGTGCCGCCGATGCTGACCGGGCTGTAGGTGGCGTCGTCCGAGAGGACGTAGGGCAGCTCCACGTGGAGCTCGAGATCGTAGAAGAGCGCGACCGCCAGCCGCGAGACCAGGTCGTTGCGGAGCCGCCGGTAGTGGAGCTGGGGGGCGTCGATCCC
Organism: Anaeromyxobacter sp.; assembly: GCA_035498135.1. Taxonomy (GTDB): domain Bacteria; phylum Myxococcota; class Myxococcia; order Myxococcales; family Anaeromyxobacteraceae; genus Anaeromyxobacter. The sequence goes on along the minus strand of DATKAL010000088.1, from coordinate 774 downwards.
GCCGAAGGGCGGGGTGGCGGTCGCCAGGGACGTGTCCTCCCGCGAGATGCTCGCCTTCTCCTCGAGCCGATCCCAGCGCGCCGAGAGCTGCATCGCGAAGGGCTCGCCCTTCTCGACGCTCACCAGGCGGGTGATCTCCGCCGCCCCGGCCGGGCTCGCGCCGAGGAAGCAGGCGACGGCGATGGCGAACTCGAAGCGCAGGCGGCGCCGCCCCATGCTCGTCCTCCGAGGACCGCCGGAGCGGCCGAAAAGACGGGGAAAATTTCCGATCCACGCTAGCAAGGGCCCACCGACCGGTCAAGGAAGCGACCCCTGGGCGGGTAGGTGGGTGTGGACGGCCCCGCGCCGCCGGGCCGGGCTAGTCCTCGGCGTCGACGGCGCCGCGCAGCCCGAGCTCCTTCATCTTCACCTGGAGCGACTTCCGGCTGATCTGGAGCCGCTTGGCTGCCCTGGTGACGTTCCCGCCGGTCTCCTCCAGGGCGCGGGTGATGAGCTCGCGCTCCAGCTCCGCCTGCGCCTGCCGGACGATCTCCTTCATCGAGGCGCCGCTCGGGGCGGCGATCGCGCCCAGCGGCCCGACCGCGGCGATGGGCACCGGGGGCTGCGCGCCCTTCTCGCGGAGCGAGTCGGGCAGGGCGCTCGCCTGGATGAGCGGGCCGTCGGCGAAGAGGACCGAGCGCTCCATCAGGTTCTCGAGCTCCCGGATGTTCCCCGGCCAGGCGTAGGCCATCAGGATCTGGAGGGCCTCCTCCTCGATCCCCTCGACCCGCTTCC
>DATKAL010000087.1:0-7020 GCA_035498135.1 Anaeromyxobacter sp. | reverse complement strand
AACGACCGCTGCGACGAGGCGGTGCCCGCCTACGAGAAGGCGATCCAGGTGGCCCCCAAGCTGGCGCGCCTGCGGGTCTCGCTCGGCCAGTGCAAGGACCGGCTGGGCAAGCACGAGGAGGCGGCCGCCGTCTACCGGCAGGTCCTGAAGACGGACCCGTCCGAGGTGGAGGTCTACTACCTGCTGGCGCGCTCCCTGCACGAGTCGCAGGGGGCGAAGGCCGCCCTCCCCCTCTACGAGCGGGCGGCCCGGGAGGAGAAGAAGAACCCGATGCCCCACTACTACCTGGGCTACGCCTACAAGGAGCGCGGGCAGCGGGCGCGGGCGATCGAGGAGTTCAAGGCCTTCCTGGCGCTCAAGCCGGACGCGGCAGAGCGGAAGGACATCGAGGCCGAGATCGAGGACCTGGGCGGGAAGCCCTGAGCCGAGCTGGCGGGGCATGCCGCCCCGCCTCGACCTGCCCCGGGGGCTCCTCCGGGCGGGGCCGGCCCCGCGCCGGCCGGCGCTTTTCGGTTGACGGCCGCGGACGGTCCGCTCTAGAGATACTCCGCCATGCGGACTATCTCCCGCCCCGGGGCCACCCTCCGCGCCCAGGCCCTCCGGATCCGGGAGCTGATGATCGCCTTCTCCCGCCGGCGGTCCCTCCGCGACCCCATCGCCGCGAGCTGCGCCGACCTCGACCTGAGCCCGGTCCAGATCCACACCCTCCTCTGGCTCGGCTTCGACGGGGCGATGACCATGGGCGAGGTCGCCCGCCGCGTCTCCGTCACCGAGAAGACCATCACCGGCGTGGTGGATCGCCTGGAGCGTGACGGCCTGGTGACGCGGGCCCGCGATCCCCTCGACCGGCGGGTGGTCCACGTCCGCCTCTCCGCCCGCGGCGAGCAGCGCTTCCGGCGGATCGACGGGGAGGTGGAGGCCCGCCTGGAGGGGATCCTCTCCCTCCTCGAGCCCGAGGACCGGCGGGTGCTGGTCCGGATCCTGGAGCGCCTCGACGGCGCCCTGGGCGGCCACCCCGCGGCCGGCCCCCGGCCGGCGGTCCGACCCCTGCGGGCCCGCGCGCCCGCTCCGGCGGGCGCGGTACCACACCCCTTTCACGCCCCACGGCGGGAGGACACATGAACGTTCTGACTTCGGTGGCGGTGGCGCTCCTCTTCGCGCAGGCTCCGACGGAGAGCCCGCCTGCGGCGGCTCCGCCCGCCCTGGCGGCGCCGGTGCCCGCGCCCGAGCCGGCGGTCCCCGCCTCCGCCCCGCCCGCCGGGCCGGTCGTCACCCTGCGCCAGGCGCTCGAGGTCGCGGCCACGCAGAGCCTCGACCTCCAGGCGCTCGAGGCGCGCCTGCGCCAGTCCAACGAGCTCTCCTGGAAGGCCTGGTCGGCCTACCTGCCGCAGGTGACGGTGAGCGGGAGCTACACACGGAACGAGTACTCGTCGGAGATCCCCTGGCCCGCGTATCAGGCGGTGCGCGCGCGCAATGGCAACCCCGGCGGCAACCCCACCGACCCGCCGGGGCTCCCCGGTGACCCGAGCCCCTACTTCGTCGCCACCGCCTACCAGAACGTCGTGCTCCAGAAGGTCGACCAGCTCGGCGCCCAGGCGCAGATCACCCAGCTCCTCGTCTCCCCCCAGCTCTGGTACCAGATCGGCGCGGCGAAGAGCGGTGAGAAGGCCTCCGCGCTCTCCATCGAGAACGGTCGCCGCGAGATCCTCTTCGGCGTGGCGCGCGCCTACTACGGCGTGGCCTCGCTCAAGCAGGCGCTGATCGTGAGCGAGCGGCTCCTCGAGATCGCCCAGCGGCAGGAGAAGGACGCCCGGGTCCGCTACCAGGCCGGCGCGGTGGCCAAGGTGGCCCTCATCCGGGCGGAGATCGACCGGGCCCGGGCGGAGCAGGACGTGAAGCGGGCGCTCAACTCGTACCTGTCGGGCAAGGTCGCCCTGGCGGTGCTGCTCGCCCGCGACACGAACTTCGAGGTGACCGATCCGCCCGAGCCGCCCCTCCCCGCCGACCTCACCACCCTCGAGGAGCAGTCGGTGAGGCGCCCCGACGTGCTGGCGGCCTGGGCGCTCGCGGACACCGCGCGGTCGACCCGGAACTCGGCCATCGCCCGCTACTTCCCGGACATCGGAGCCTTCGCCAACTACACCTTCTCCAACATCGGCGGGTTCACCGGCAACGCGGACTTCTGGACCGTCGGGATCCAAGCGCAGTGGAAGATCTTCGACGGCGGGCTGCGCGAGTCCGACATCCGCGAGGGGAACGCCAGGATGGACGAGGCCCAGGCCAACGCCCGGAACGCGGAGCTCCACGCCCGGGCCGACGTGCGCCAGGCCCTCCTCGACCTGGAGAGCGCCCGGGCCAACGCCCAGAAGGCCAAGGAGCAGCGCGACCTCTCCGCCGAGAACCAGCGGCTGGTCGACGTCTCCTTCAAGGCCGGCACGGCCACCGCGGTGGAGCAGGCGGACGCCACCACCCAGCTCCGGAACGCCGAGATCGCCCTCCTCACCGAGTCGCTCAACGCCCAGCTCGCCGCGGTCCAGCTGCTCAAGGTGTCGGGCACGTTCGACCCGGTCCCCTCGCGCCGCTGAACCACGGGGAGAACCCCGGGCCCGGCGCGAGCGCCGTCAGCCCGGGGGTGCGGCGCCGGCGCGCAGCGCCACCACCCGGTTCCGCCCGCCCTGCTTGGCGAGGTAGAGGGCGCGGTCGGCGGCGGCGATCAGGTCGCGATCGCTCCGCCCCGGCTCGAAGGCGGTCAGGCCCACCGAGACGGTGACGCCGATGGAGACGGTGAGGCCGACCTCGTGGCCCTGCCAGGCGAAGCGGCTCCGCTCCACCGCCCGGCGGATCCGCTCCGCCAGCTGGGTGCCGCCGAGGAGCGGGGTCTCCCGTGCGATCACCATGAACTCCTCGCCCCCGTAGCGGGCCACCACGTCCTCCTTGCGGAGCGCGCCGCGGAGGACGAAGGCGATCATCTTCAGGGCCTCGTCGCCGGCCAGGTGGCCGTGGGCGTCGTTCACCTCCTTGAAGTGATCGACGTCGGCGAGGAGGAGCGACATCTCCCGGGCGTGGCGCTGGGCGGCGGCCAGCTCGGCGACGAGCCGGTCCTCGAGGTGGCGCCGGTTGAAGAGGCCGGTGAGCGGGTCCTGGAGCGCGCTCTGGGCGACCTTCAGCTGCCAGCGGGCCTCGAGGGCGTCGGTCCAGGCGAACTTGAAGGTGGTGGCGCCGCCGATCGCCACCCGGCTGCCGTCGACCAGCCGGGCCTCCGAGACCCGGGCGCCGTCCACCCAGGTGCCGTTGACGCTGCCCAGGTCGCGCAGGAGCGCCCCCTCCCCCTCCACCCGAACCACGGCGTGCCGGCGGGAGACCCCCTCGTCGCTGATCTGGATGTCCGCGTCCTCCCGCCGGCCGATCACCAGGTCCCGGCCCGGCTCGAGCGGGAACACGTCGCCGAAGTGCGGGCCGGCCAGCACCATGAGGAAGGCGTGGCTCCGGTCGGGCAGGACCAGGCGGGGGATCGCCGTCCAGGTGCGCTCGTGCTCGTCGCTGCCGGCCATGCGCGCTCCTCGCGGAATTCTACCCGGATCGGTCGCCGGCACCGGAATCCCCGGTTGAGGGGACGGGCGGACGGAGGTATCAGCAAGGAAATGTGGGCGCGAGGAGCGCGGCCTTGATCCGCTACGGGACGGCGGGCTGGGAGTACGCCGACTGGGCGGGGATCGTCTACCCGCCCGGCGCGGGCCGGGGCTTCGACCGGCTCGCGCACCTCGCGCGGTTCTTCGGGACGGTCGAGGTGAACGCCACCTTCTACCGGCCCTTCGCCGCCGAGGTGGCGGCGCGCTGGTGCGAGCGGGTCGAGGGCGCGCCGGGCTTCCGCTTCGGCGCCAAGGTCTGGCGGCGCTTCACCCACGAGCGCGAGCCGTACGGCGCGGCCGAGGTGGCCGAGGCCCGGGCGGCGCTGGACCGGCTCGCCGCCGCGGGCCGGCTGGGCGCCGCCCTCCTCCAGTTTCCCTGGTCGTTCAAGCGCTCGGAGGCGAGCGAGGAGTGGCTCCGCGGCCTCTTCCGCGCCTTCGCCGGGCTCCCGCTGGTGCTCGAGGTCCGCCACGACTCCTGGGACGACGCGGAGGTGCTCCTCGAGCTGGACGAGGCCGGGGTGGGGATCGTGAACGTGGACCAGCCGCGCTTTCGCCACTCCCTGCGCCCCAGGGCGTCGGTCACCGCCGGCCTGGGCTACGTCCGGGTCCACGGCCGGAACTGGAAGGACTGGTTCCGCGCGGGGGCTGGCCGGGACGCGCGCTACGACTACCTCTACGACGCCGAGGAGCTGCGCCCCTGGGCGGCGCGGGTGGCGGAGATGGCGGCCGCGCCCGAGGCCCCCGACGTCTACGTGGTGACCAACAACCACTTCCGCGGGCAGGCGCCGGCCAACGCCCTGATGCTCGAGGCGCTGGTCGAGGGGCGCCCGGTCGAGGTCCCGCCGGAGCTGCTCGCCCGCTACCCGGAGGCGCTCGGGCCGTTCGCGGCGCGTGGCGCGTCCGGGGGCGAGCCCTCGAACCTCGTGCGCGGCAGGTAGCGCCCGCCCTCCAGCGCCTGCAGGAACCCCACCAGCTGCTCCCGCACGGCGCAGCGGAGATCCCAGATCCGGCCGGAGTCGGGGGCGGAGACCAGCGCGCGCAGCTCGAGCGTCCGGTCCGTCGCGCTCGTGACCTGGAGCTGCGGCTGCTTGCCGTCCCACTCCGGGCGGGTGCGGACGAACCGCTCCAGCTCGCGCCGGACCGCGTCCACCGGCACCCGGTAGTCCGCGTGGAGGAGCACGGTGCCGAGCAGGTCGGTCGTGCCGCGGGTCCAGTTCTGGAAGGGGGCGTCGAGGAACCTCGTGATGGGGACGACCAGGCGGCGGAGATCCCAGGTCTGCACCACCACGTACGTCAGGGTGACCTCCTCGATCGTGCCCTGCTCTCCCTCGATGACGACGATGTCCCCCACCCGGAGCGGCTGGGTCAGCGAGAACTGGAGGCCCGCGAACAGCGTGCCGAGGGAGCGCTGGGCGGCGAGGCCCGCCACGATTCCGAGGACGCTGGCCGAGGCGAGGAGCGAGGTGCCGAGGGCCCGGAAGGCGTCGAACTGCAAGAGGACCAGCGCGCTGCCGACGGCGATCACCACGAAGCCGGCGACGCGCCGGAGGACCATGAGCTGGGTCCGCCGGGAGCGCGCCGAGCCCTCCTGCTCTCCGGCGCGCGCCAGCCGCTCGTCGAGCAGGCGGGAGGCGAAGCGGAGCGCCCGCAGGCCGGCCCAGCAGAACCCGGCGGTGGCGGCGATCCGCAGGAGGTGATCGACGACCCGCTGGGCGGGGACGGCGAGGTGGAGTGCGTCCGTGGCGACGGCGAAGGTCGCGATGGCGAGAAGCAGCCGGGTCGGCGCCGACGTCTCCCGGACCAGCTGCTCGTCCCAGCTCACCCGCGTGCGCCGGGAGAGGCGGAGCGCGACCCGCCTCCCGGCGGCGCCCAGCGCACCCCCGACGAAGGAGGCGAGGAGGAGCGCGGCGGCGAGGCCGATCCACTGCCACGCCTGGACGTGGAGGAGCCGCACCTCGATCAGGACCCTGGGCATGCGGTCCCCGATCCACCCTGGCCCGTACTCGTCGTAGAGGCGAGGGATCGCGTCCACCACGCCGCGCCCGAGGTGCCAGCTGCCGTCCGCCCACCGCGCCAGGCGCACCGTCACGGCGGCGTCGCCGATGGGGATGGTCCCGAGGACCTCGGCCCGCGCGCCGTCCGCCGGGTTGCCCTGCGGATCGTCGGACACGCGCTCCCAGTCGACCCACAGCTTCTCGTCGAGCACGAACTTCAGCTGCCGGGCGAGCAGCGGTCCCTCGACGGCGCGCCTCGCCTCCGGGAGGTCGCGCAGGTCGAGCACGCGCGCGGCCTCCGCGAAGTCGCCCTGGTTGGCCGCGACGAAGAAGGCGCGGGTCGCCCGCCGGGGGGTGGTGAGATCGAGCTCGGCCGGCGCGGGCTCGCCGCCCCCGACCGCCGCGGCGGCGCTGGGGAGGGCCAGGCAGAGCCCGACGAGCAGCAGCCTCGGAGTCCGCGCGATCATCGAGCCAGGATGGCAGGGTCGGGCAGGGAGCGCACCTGCCTCGCTCCGGCCCCCGCGGGGTGCGGCCTAGCAGCCCCCCACGCGCTTCGCCCGGATCGTCGTCCGCACCGTGGTCCCTCCGGTCTCGAGCCGCATCCAGCCCTGGTACGCAGTGGGGCCCTGGTACACGACCTCGCCCTCTCCCTTGCCCAGCGCGCCGCAGTCGAGCTTCCAGGTGACCCTGTCACCGGAGCGGCGGGCGTCGGTCACCCGGCAGCCCCCCTTGGCGAGCTCGGGCACGAGCTCGGCGTCCACGTCGTGCTGGGAGAGGCACTCGGTCTGGGTGGAGGGCGGGGCGGGCGTCGCCGCGCCGGGCAGCTCGACCGTGGCGGTGACCTCCCAGAGCCCAGGCTGCACCCGCTCCGCCGGGCGGGCGGGGAGGGGGGCGAGGATCAGCGCGAGGAGGGCGAGGGCGAGAGGGATCGGGTTCATGGGCAAGCTCCGGAGGAGCCATTCTGGCACGCGCTGCAAGAGCTGGCGCGGGCCCCTGCGGCGCAGCCCTCGGCCGGGCGGGACCGCTACCGCGCCGCCGCCTTCCGGACGGCCACCTGGCGAGGGTCGCCCGCCCCAGGCGGGGCGGTCGTGCCTCTGCGGCGCGAGGGGGCCGGAGGCACCGCCGCGCCGCACCGAACACGGCGCTGCGGCGGCGCATGGGCCGCCCGAGGTGGCGCGCGTCGGCTAGCCGCCGCCGGTGGTCGGGTTGGCCGGGATGCGGGAAGGCCGCACGCCGGCCTGGCGGCGGACCGAGTCGACCGCGTCGACGATGCGCTCCACGCTCGCCAGCGCGTCGGCCACCACCTCGGCCCGCTCCGCGCCGTCCCCGTCTCGCCGCACCTCGCCGAGCCACTGGACGTTGGCCTTCACCACCGCGAGCGGGTTGTTCACCTCGTG
>DATKAL010000086.1:0-20317 GCA_035498135.1 Anaeromyxobacter sp. | reverse complement strand
TCTTCGCCCCCACCACCCGCCGGGCCCACGCCGCGGTCCTCTCCCTCCTCTGCCGCCCGGGCGACGCCGTGCTGGTCCCCGGATCCGGGGCGCCCTTCCCCCATCGGCTGGCCGCCCGGCTGGGCGTCGAGCCGATCCGCTACCGGCTGCGCCACGAGGGGGCCTGGCAGCTCGACCGGCGAGAGCTCGAGCGGGCGGTGACCGAGCGGACCCGGGCGGTGGTGGTGGCCAGCCCGTCCGCGCCCACCGGGGCGCGGCTCTCGGCGCGGGAGCTCGCCTGGCTGGAGCGGCTCTGCGCCGAGCGCCGGCTGGCGCTGGTGGGCGACGAGTCCTACGCCGACGCCGCCACCGGGGAGGGGCCGGGCGTCTGCGAGGTGACCCGCTGCCTGGGCGTCCACGTCTCCGGGCTCTCGACCGTCTGCGGCCTCCCCCGCCTCCCGAGCTGGGTCGCCCTGGCCGGTCCGGCGGTGGAGGCGGGGCGGGCCGCCTCGCGGCTGGAGACCATCCTGGGGGCGCCTCCCGGGGTCGCGCTCCGGGCCCTCCGGGTGACGCCCGCCCTCCTCGCCGCCCGCCAGCACTTCCTCGGCCCGCTCGCGCGCCGGCTCGGCGAGAACCGCGCCCTCCTCGCCCGGTCGGCGCTCGGCGAGGCCAGCTTCAGCGTGGACCAGGGCGGGGGCGGCTGGTGGGCGGTGCTCCATCTCGGCGCCGCCCACGAAGGCGAGGAGGTGTGCCGCAGCCTGCTAACCGAGGACGTGGTCCTCCGCCCCTGGCTCCTCGAGGGCCTCCCGCGCCACGGCTACGTGGTGGTGTCGCTCCTCACCCCGCCGGACGTGCTCCACCAGGGCCTGGAGCGGCTGGAGCGGCACCTGCGCCGGCCGATGTTCTGACAGCGTGGAGCCGCAGACCCCTCCGGATTCGAGTGGCCACTGGCACCTGCCCTCGTCCCGTCGCGATCACCCTTCTCCCTCCCGCCCCGCCCCCTTCTGCTACCCTCTCTCCGGCCCCGCCCGCCGGGCGCGGGCCGCACCGCCATGGCGGGCGACCAGAGCCTCCTCAAGCGGATCAACCGCGTCGCGCTCATCCGGTTGGTGAAGGCCGAGCCGGGGCTGTCGCGCGTCGACCTGGCCAGGCGGACCGGCCTCACCAAGACCACGGTGGGGATGCTCGTGCAGGAGCTGATCGACGAGGGCTGGCTCCGACAGAGCGCCCCCTCCGCCAGCCCCAGCGCCGGCCGGCGGCCGTTGCCGCTGGCGCTCGACCCCTCGCGCATCGGGCTGCTCGGGGCGGAGATCGGGGTCGACTACCTGAACGCCGTCGCCTGCAACCTCCAGGGGCAGGTCCTCTGGTCGCGGATGGCCGGCTACCGCCACCGCGGCGTGGCGCGATCGGTCCGGAGCCTGGCCGGGCTGGTGCGCGAGGGGCAGGCCGCGCTCCGGGCCCGGCGGCTGCGGCCGCTCGGGCTGGCGGTCGGGGTCCCGGGCATGATCGGCCCCCGCGACGGGCTCCTCCGCTTCGCCCCCAACCTCGGCTGGCACGGGGTGGACCTGCGCCGCGCCCTCCGGGCCGCCCTCGGGGCGGGCGACGGCGCCCGGCTCCCGGTGGCGATCCTGAACGAGGCGCGCGCCTCGGCCCTGAGCGAGTACGTGTTCGGCGCCGAGGCCCACGCCGGGCCCCTCGTCTACCTGAGCATGGGGATCGGGATCGGCGCCGGGATCGTGCTGCGCGACCGGCTCTACCTCGGCCACGACGGGATGGCGGGCGAGGTCGGCCACACCATCCTCCAGCCTGGCGGCCCGCCCTGCGCCTGCGGGCGGCGCGGCTGCGCCGAGACCCTGGTCTCCCAGCGGGCGGTGAGCCGGGGGGCGACCGGGCGGTCGGGCCCCATCCTCCCCATCGCCGCCCTGGTGGAGCGGCTGCGCCGGCGCGACCGGGCCACCCTCCGGGCGGCCGCCCAGGCCGGGCGATCCCTCGGCCTCCTCCTCCAGCACCTCGACAACACCCTCGATCCGGCGGTCGTGGTGCTGGGCGGCCCGCTCTGCCAGCTCGGGGAGGCGTTCCTCGACCCGGCCCTCTCCCTGCTGCGCGCCAGCGCCGGGCGCTACGTCTCGCCCCGGGCCAAGATCCGGCTCTGCCGCTTCGGGCTCAACGCCTGCGCGGTGGGGGCGGCGGGGAGCGTGTTCCACGGCTTCCTGCGCGCCCACGAGGGCGAGACCCCGCCCGCCCCGGCCGAGGCTCCCGGGGGCCGTGCGACGCCCCTCCCTCGGCCTTGACGGCCCGCCGGGGATCGGAAACGCTGGGCGGCGATTGGTCAGATCGATGGACCAATTCCCGCCGGCACCGGAGGGGACGCGATGTTCCTGGGCATCGACCTCGGCACCTCGGAGGTGAAGGCGCTGCTCCTCGACGGCCGGGGCGCGATCGTGGCCACCGCCGGCGCCCCCCTGGACGTCTCCCGGCCTCGGCCGCGCTGGTCCGAGCAGGCCCCGGAGGGCTGGTGGACCGCCACCCTGGCGGCCGTCGACGCCCTCCGCGCCGGCCACCCGGCGGCGCTGGCGGAGGTCCGCGGCCTGGGGCTCTCCGGGCAGATGCACGGGGCCACCCTCCTCGACGCCGCCGACCGCCCGCTCCGCCCGGCGATCCTCTGGAACGACACCCGCGCCGACCGGGAGTGCAAGGAGCTCCTCGAGCGCGTCCCCGCCACCCACGCCATCACCGGAAACCTGGCGATGCCGGGGTTCACCGCCCCGAAGCTCCTCTGGGTGGCCCGGCACGAGCCGGAGGTCTTCGCCCGGGTGGTCACCGTGCTCCTCCCCAAGGACTACCTGCGGCTCCGGCTCACGGGCGAGAAGGTCTCGGAGATGTCCGACGCCGCCGGGACGCTCTGGCTCGACGTCGCCCGGCGGGCCTGGTCCCCGGCCATGCTCGAGGGGACCCGCCTCTCGCTCGCCCACATGCCGCGGCTGGTGGAGGGGAGCGCCCCCTCGGGCCGGCTCCGGGACGAGCTGCGGGCGCGCTGGGGGATCGCCGGGCCGGTGACCGTGGCCGGGGGCGGAGGCGACAACGCCGCGAGCGCCGTGGGCATCGGCGCGGTGGAGCCGGGGGGCGGCTTCGTCTCCCTCGGCACCTCGGGCGTGATCTTCGTGGTGAACGACCGCTTCCTCCCCAACCCGGCCCGCGCCGTCCACGCCTTCTGCCACGCGCTGCCCGGCCGCTGGCACCAGATGAGCGTGATGCTCTCGGCCGCCAGCTGCCTGCGCTGGGTGACCCGGGCCACCGGGTCGGCGAGCGAGGCGGCGGCGCTGGCCGAGGTGGAGCGGCTCCCGGCCGAGGCCCGGGCGAGGGCGCCGCTCTTTCTCCCCTACCTCTCGGGCGAGCGGACGCCGCACGACGACCCGGGCGCCCAGGGGGTGTTCTTCGGCCTCACCCACGACACCGACCGGGCCGCGCTCGCCTACGCCGCCGTCGAGGGTGTCGCCTTCGGCCTGCTGGACGGGCTCGCCGCCCTCCGGGCGGCGGGCACCTCCGTGCGCACCCTCTCGCTGGTGGGGGGCGGGGCGCGCAGCCCGCTCTGGGCGCAGCTCATCGCCGACCTCCTCGAGGTGACGCTGGAGACGCACGAGGGCGGCGAGACCGGCGCCGCCCTGGGCGCCGCCCGCCTGGCGCGGCTCGCCTGCGGGGCGAGCGAGGCCGAGGCCTGCGCGCGCCCGCCGGCGAGCCGGAGCTTCACCCCCTCCGCCGGAGGCCGGGCGCCGCTCCTCGGGCGGGTGGAGCGCTTTCGCGAGCTGTACCGGACCGTGGCGCCGCTCTGGCGGCAGGCCGGCTGAGCGGGGCGGACGCCCCGGGAGAGGACGGAGGAGATCATGCCCAGCGAGTTCACGGCGATCGAGCCGGTGCGGTACGAGGGGCCGGGGAGCGAGAAGGCGCTCGCCTTCCGCTGGTACGATCCGGACCGGCTGGTGCTCGGGAAGCGGATGGAGGACCAGCTCCGCTTCGCGGTCTGCTTCTGGCACACCTTCTGCTCGACCGGCTCGGACCCCTTCGGCGGCGCGACCTTCGATCGCTCCTGGAACCGCGCCGGGCCGCCCATGGAGGTGGCGCGGCTCCGGGCCGAGGCGGCCTTCGAGCTCTTCACCCGGCTGGGCGTCCGCCGGTACACCTTCCACGACCGCGACGTGGCGCCGGAGGGGCCGACGCCGCGCGAGACCCTGGCGAACCTGCGGGCGGTGGTCGAGCAGCTCGGCCGCCACCAGGAGCGGACCGGGGTGAAGCTGCTCTGGGGGACCGCCAACCTCTTCAGCCACCGGCGCTACATGGCGGGCGCGGCGACCAACCCCGACCCGGAGATCTTCGCCCTGGCCGCCGCCCAGGTGAAGGCGGCCCTGGACGCGACCCGCGAGCTGGGGGGCGAGAACTACGTCCTCTGGGGCGGCCGGGAGGGCTACGAGACGCTCCTCAACACCGACCTGGCCCGGGAGCAGGAGCAGATGGGCCGCTTCCTCCGGATGGTGGTCGACTACAAGCACAAGATCGGCTTCCGGGGGACGATCCTGGTCGAGCCCAAGCCGCGCGAGCCCTCCAAGCACCAGTACGACTACGACGTGGCCACCGTCTTCGGCTTCCTCCAGCGCTTCGGCCTGGAGAAGGAGGTCAAGGTCAACGTGGAGAACAACCACGCCACCCTGGCCGGCCACACCTTCGAGCACGAGATCGCCCTCGCCCAGGCGCTCGGGGTCTTCGGCTCGATCGACATGAACCGGGGCGATCTCCTGCTCGGCTGGGACACCGACCAGTTCCCGAGCTCCGTGCCGGAGATGGCGCTGGCGCTCTACGCCATCCTCCGCGGGGGCGGCTTCACCACCGGCGGCCTCAACTTCGACGCCAAGGTGCGGCGCCAGTCCTTCGAGGCGGCCGACCTGCTCCACGCCCACGTCGGCGCGATGGACGTGTGCGCCCGGGCCCTGCTCGCGGCGGAGGCGATGATCGGGGACGGCCGGCTGGCCGAGGCGGTCCGCGAGCGGTACCGCGGCTGGCAGGAGCCGTTCGGGAAGGACGTCCTCGCCGGCAAGCTGGGGCTGGAGGAGCTCTCCGCCCGGGTGCTCGAGCGGAACCAGGACGTCCAGCCGGTCTCCGGGCGGCAGGAGGCCCTGGAGAACCTGGTGAACCGGTTCGTGTAGGGGCGGGCGGGGCGCGGACGGGAGCCGGAACGACGGCGGCGGCGCGAGCCTGGCCCGCGCCGCCGCGTCCCGCTCACGCCGCCCGGGCTAGTAGACCGAGTCGGGCACGTAGTAGTCCTTGGCGTTCTCCTTGGTGATCGGCTCCGAGGCGAGGATGATCTTGGACGGGATCTTCTTCTGGTAGAAGCCGCCCAGGCCGCGGTTCTGCGCGCCGTCCACCGCCAGGCTGATGCCGGTGGCGATCATCGAGGGCGGGTAGGTCACGTCCGCCTGCACCAGCGGGTCGCCGTCCATCACCTTCTTCACCATGATCTTGGAGCCGGCCCCGCCCAGGGCGATCTTGATGTCCTTGCGGCCCGACTCCTTGATCGCCTGGAGCACGCCGATGAGGACGTCGTCGTCCTGCGCCCAGACCGCGTCGATCTGCTTGTACTTCTGGAGGTAGTTCTCCATCACCTGCAGCCCCTTCTGCGTGTCCCAGTAGGCGGGCTGCGAGTCGAGGATCTTGATCCCCGGGTACTTCTTGGCCATCACCGCCTTGAAGGTGTCCACCCGCTCGCTGTTGATCACGCAGGGGATCCCCTCGAGCACCACGATCTGGCCCTTGCCCCCCATCGCCTTGCCCAGCCACTCGGCGGAGACCGCCCCCAGGCCCGGGTTGTCGCCGGCGATGTAGACGTTCTGGGCCGGCTCGGTCAGGCCGCGGTCCACCGAGACCACGTAGATCCCCTTCTCGTAGGCCTTCTTCACCACCGGGGTGAGGGGGGCGGAGTCGTGGGCCAGGATCACCAGGGCGTTGATCCCCTTGGCCATCAGGTCCTCGACGTCGTTCACCTGCTTCTGCGGACTGTCGGCCGTGACCAGGAAGAACTCGACGTTCTTGTCCTTGGCCTGCCAGTCGGAGATCGCCTTCTTCGCCCAGAAGTTGATGCCGCCGGTCCAGCCGTGGTCGGCGGTGGGGATGGAGACGCCGATCTTCACCTTCGCCTGCGCCGCGACGGACAGGGGCATGAGCAGCGAGGCGAGCACCACCAGCAGTGTCTTCTTCATGACTCCCCTCTCGAGGGTTGCTACCGCGTTGGCCGCGCCCGGCCGCCGGCCGCGCGCGGGGCTCCTCCGAACACCAGCTTCCGCTGGATGAACACGGCCGCGATGATCACCAACCCCTTGACCGTGCCCTGGAGGTAGGGCGAGACGCCCATCATGTTCAGCATGTTGTTGATGATCCCGAGGATGATCGCCCCGACCACCGTCCCCCAGATCGAGCCGCGGCCGCCGGACATGGGGGTGCCGCCGATGATCACCGCGGCGATGGCGTCGAGCTCGAAGTCCTTCCCGAAGTTGGTGGAGCTGAGCGAGTTGAGGCGCGAGGAGAGGAGCACCGCCGAGACGCCCACCATCTGCCCGGCGATCACGTAGGTCCAGGTGCGGACCCGGTCCACGGCGATGGCCGAGTACTGGGCCACCTTCTCGTTCGAGCCGACCGCGCACACGTGGCGGCCGTAGGCGGTGTCGTTGAGGAGCGTGGAGAGCAGGGCGGCGAGGGCGATCCAGATCCAGACCGGCGTGGGGAGGCCGACCAGGTAGCTCATCCCCATGTCGCCGTAGGCCCCGCTCGAGGAGCGGAACTCGCCGGCGTCGCCCAGGTAGAGGGTGAGCGAGCGGAACACCGCCATGGTCCCCAGGGTGACGATGAAGGGGGCGATCCGGCCCTTGGTCACCGCCAGCCCGTTGGCCAGCCCGAGGAGCGCGCCCAGGGCGAGGGCCGCCACCCAGGCGAGCCCGATGGCCGCCGGCTCGCCCCCCGCCCAGCCGTGGTCCACCGCCCGGTCGAGGAGGGCGATGGCCAGCGCCCCCACCAGCGCCATCATCGAGCCGACCGAGAGGTCGATCCCCCCGGCGATGATCACGAAGGTCATCCCCAGGGCGATGATCCCGGAGTAGGAGACCTGCCGGAGGATGTTGAGCAGGTTCTGGGGCTGGAGGAAGTAGGGGCTGGCCACCGCGGAGATGACGAACAGCACCAGCAGGGCCACCAGCGGGGCGAAGTTCAGGGCGCGCAGGCGAGTCCGGAGCGAGGGGCGGGCGGCGGGCAGGGCGATCGCCATCAGGCCTCCCCCTTCACGCCGGCGGCGAAGGACATGATCTCCTCCTCGGTGACGGCGGCGCCCTCCACCTGCCCGGCCACCCTCCCCTCCCGCATCACCAGCACCCGCGAGCACATCCCGATCAGCTCCTCCAGCTCCGAGGAGATGAAGAGGCAGGCCACCCCCCGGGCGGCCAGCTCGTGGAGGAGCCGGTAGATGTCGCGCTTGGCGGCCACGTCGATGCCGCGGGTGGGCTCGTCGGCGATCAGGATCCGGGGCTCGGTGTCGATGCTCTTGGCGAGCGACACCTTCTGCTGGTTGCCGCCGGAGAGGAACTCCAGCCGCTCGTCGAGCCCGGGCGTCCGGATGGAGAAGAGCTGCACGTAGTGCTGCGCCTGGGTCCGCTCCCGGCGGCGCTCGACGAGGAAGGCCCGCAGGTAGCGGGCGAGCGAGACCAGGGAGACGTTCTTCACCAGCTCCTGGGAGACCAGGATCCCCGACCCCTGCCGGTCCTCCGAGAGGTAGGAGATCCCGGCCCGGACCGCGTCGTGCGGCCCCCGGATCGCGACCGGCCGCCCCTCGACCTCGATCCGGCCCCGGGTCGTCCGCCGCACGCCGATGATCGCCTCCGCCACCTCGGTCCGGCCCGAGCCGCCCAGCCCCGCCAGGCCCAGGATCTCCCCGCGCCGGAGCTCGAAGGAGACGTCCTCGATCACCCCGGGGACGGTGAGCCCCTCCACCCGCAGGGCCACCGCCGCCTCCCCCGGCCGCCGG
Source organism: Anaeromyxobacter sp. (assembly GCA_035498135.1). Classification (GTDB taxonomy): domain Bacteria; phylum Myxococcota; class Myxococcia; order Myxococcales; family Anaeromyxobacteraceae; genus Anaeromyxobacter. The sequence goes on along the minus strand of DATKAL010000086.1, from coordinate 12,282 downwards.
GGCGGGAAGACCTGCGACAGCTCCCGCCCCACCATGCGCCGGACCATCTCGTCGATCTCGAGGGCCGCCACCTCCTCCAGGCAGATCAGGCGGCCGTCGCGCAGCACCATCACCCGGTCGCAGATCTCCTTCACCTCCCGGAGCTTGTGGGAGATGTAGATCAGGGTCACCCCGCGGGCCTGGAGCGCCCGCATCCGGGCGAAGAGCAGCCCGATCTCCCGCCGGGTGAGGACGGTGGTCGGCTCGTCCATCACCAGCAGCCTGGCGTCGAAGGCGAGCGCCTTGGCGATCTCCACCATCTGCTTCTGGGCCACGCTCAGCGCGGCGATCTTCTCCTCCGGATCGACCTGGACCTCGAGGGAGGCGAGCAGCTCGGCGGTGCGGGCCACCATCGCCCTGCGGTCGAGGAGGCCGCCCCGGCGCCGCAGCTCGTTGCCGAGGAAGACGTTCTCGGCCACGTTGAGGTCGGCCACCAGGTTGAGCTCCTGGGGGATGAGGACGATCCCGGCGCGCTTGGCGTCGAGCGGCGTCCGGATGGCGATCTCCCTCCCGTCGAGGAAGAGGCGACCGGCGGTCGGGGGGTGGATGCCGGCCAGGATCTTGAGGAAGGTGGACTTCCCCGCCCCGTTCTCCCCGATGATCCCGAGGATCTCCCCGCGCCGGATCTCCACGGTGACGTCGTGGAGGACCGGCACGGAGGAGAACTCCTTCGTGATCCCCTCGGCTCTGACCAGGGCGGCGGACATCAGGAGTTCTTCATCGCCTCGTCGAAGGCCAGGCTCGAGGGGGCGAAGTCCACCTTGCGGACGAAGGCGAGCGCCTCCTGCGCCCCCGCCTCGCGCTCCATCCCCGAGTCCTCCCACTCCACCGAGAGCGGCCCCGTGTACCCGGCCTGGTTCAGCTCGCGGATGATGTCCTCGAAGTCCACCCCGCCGTGCCCCAGGGAGCGGAAGTTCCAGCCCCGGCGGACGTCGCCGAAGGTGAGGTGCGAGCCGAGGATCCCCGCCCGCCCATCCAGGGTGACGGCGCAGTCCTTCATGTGGACGTGGAAGATCTTGGGGGCGAAGTCGCGGATGAAGAGGTGCGGCGCCATCCCCTGCCAGAAGAGGTGGCTCGGGTCGAAGTTGAAGCCCAGGGTGGGCCGGTGGTCGAAGGCCTCCAGGAGGCGCCGGGCGGTGTAGCCGTCGAAGGCGATCTCGGTGGGGTGGACCTCGAGGGCGAAGCGCACCCCGCAACGGTCGAACTCGTCGAGGATGGGGGTCCAGAGCCGGACGATCTCCTTGAACGCGTCCTCGATCAGCTGCTCGGTGGTGGGGGGGAACGAGTACCAGTACTTCCAGACCGGCGAGCCCATGAACCCGCTCACCGTCTTGCAGCCGAGCGCCCTGGCCGCCTGGGCGGTGTACTTCATCTCCTGGATCGCCCACTCCCGCGTCTTCCCCGGGTTGCCCTTGCACTCCCCGGGGGCGAAGGCGTCGAGCCGGGGATCCCAGAGATCGCCGACGCACTGCCCCGCCAGGTGGGCGCCGAGGGTGAAGGTCTTGAGCTTGTGCTCGCGGAGCACCGCCTTCTTCGCCTCGACGTACTTGGGATCGGTGGCGGCCTTCTTCACCTCCAGGTGGTCGCCCCAGCAGGCGATCTCCGGGCCGTCGTAGCCCCAGGCTCGCAGCTTGCCGCAGAGCGTCTCGAAGGGCAGGTCGGCCCACTGGCCGGTGAACAGCGTGACGGGGCGTGCCATGCGACTCTCCTTCCGGAGAGCGCGGGCCGGTGAGCCCGCGCTCACCTGCGTGTTCCGGTGCGGCTAGAGGTCCAGCCAGACGGCGCCACGCTGCGAGCTCTCGACGCACCTTCCGATGAACCGGACGCCGGAGATGCCGTCCTCGGCGCCCGGGAAGTCGAGGACCTCCTCGGTCAGGGCCGCCCCGGCCTTCTTGCGGGCGAGCGCGGCGGTGAAGGTCCGGTAGAGGTTGGCGAAGGCCTCGAAGTAGCCCTCCGGGTGGCCGGAGGGGATCCGCGAGTAGCCCTGGGCGTGCGGATAGAAGCCGTCCCGGCCGCGCGAGAGCACCTCGGTCGGCTGGCCGAGGCGGGAGACCCGCAGGTAGTTCGGGTCCTCCTGCGCCCAGGCGATCGCGCCCTTCGAGCCGAAGATCCGGACCCGCAGCCCGTTGTCGCTCCCCACCGCGATCTGGGAGGCCCAGTAGAGCCCCTTCGCCCCGCCCCGGTAGCTCACCAGGATGGAGGCGTTGTCGTCGAGCACCCGCCCCGGGACGAAGGTGTCGAGCCGGGCGCAGAGCGAGGCGATCTCCAGCCCGGTCATGTACCGGACCATGTTCTCCACGTGGGAGCCGATGTCGCCGACGCAGTTCGCCTTCCCGGTCTGGCCGGGATCGCCGCGCCAGGCGGCCTGCTTCTGCCCCTGCCGCTCGAGCGGGGTCGCCAGCCACTCCTGGGCGTACTCGGCGTTCACGAAGCGGAGCTCGCCCAGGTCGCCGCGGCGGATCATCTCCCGAACCTGCTTCACCGCCGGGTAGCCGGTGTACGTGTAGGTGACGCAGAAGAGGAGGCCGTTCTTCCTCGCCAGGGCGGCCAGCTCCTCCGCCTCCGCCACCTCGAAGGTGAGCGGCTTGTCGCAGACCACGTGGATCCCGCGGGAGAGGAACGCCTTGGCCGCCGGGTGGTGGAGGTTGTTGGGGGTGACGATCACCGCGAAGTCGATGCGGTCCTTCCGCCTCGACTCGGCCTCCGCCATCTCCTCGAAGGAGCGGTAGAGCCGGGCGGGGTCGAGCCCGAGGGCCCGCCCGGTGGCGAGGGTGTTCTCGTGGCTGCGGGAGAACGCGCCCGCCACCAGCGTCGCCGAGTCGTCGAGGGCGATCGCCTTGCGGTGCACGTCGCCGATGAATGCGCCCGGCCCGCCGCCGATCATCCCGTAGCGCAGCGCCGGGGTGGTGCCCTGGGAGGAGCCGCCCTCGATCATGTCGAACCCCCTTCCGCGCGAGCCGGCCAGGACGCCGTGCCGCCCCGCCGGGAGCCGCCGCCACCTTTCGCCAATTAGTCCAGTGGTCTAACCAATCGGAGCCTAGCGCATGGCAGGGTCCACCGGAAGGACGCAGTGACGGCCTCCGTCGCGCCCGGAGGGGGCGCACCCGGGCGAGGTGCGCGTGGCCGCGCGCCGGGGGGGGGCGGGGCGGCCACCGCGTGAGGTCGGGCTCGGGGCGCGGTCGAAGAAAGATGAATCCTTTGCGAAGACGTGACGTGACTTTCGATTTAGGCACAGTTAAATGGCGGCCGATCATGGCCAAGCCCAGGGCCCGCCGCGTCCGGAAGCGCTCGACCTCGGTCGACCTCTACCTGCACGCCCTGCTCAAGCTGACCGACCACGGCCAGCCCGCCGACACCGGGGACCTGGCGGCCAAGGTGGGGGTCTCCGCCGCCGCCGCCAGCCAGATGCTGAAGCGGCTGGCGGAGAAGGACCTGGTCCGGCTCGAGCCCTACCGCGGCGCCGAGCTCACCACCGAGGGGCTGCACGCCGCCCTCCGGGTGATCCGGCGCCACCGCCTGCTGGAGCTGTTCCTCCACCGGATCATGGGGTTCGAGCTCCAGGGTCTCCACCTCCGGGCCCTCGGCCTCCAGTCCGCCATCGACGAGGAGTTCGAGGAGCGGATGGACGCGATGCTCGGGCGCCCCGAGATCGACCCCCACGGCCAGCCCATCCCGGCGCGGAACGCGACCTGGCCCAAGCTGGGCGACGCGCCGCTGGTGGAGCTGCCGGCGGGCACTTCGGGGCAGGTCTCGCGCATCGCCACCGAAAGCACCGAGGAGATCCAGTACCTGCACGGCCTGGGCGTGCGGCCCGGGGCGGCGGTGCTGCTCGAGGGGGTCTCGCCCTTCGACGGACCGGTGTCGGTCCGGGTGAAGGGGAACGTCCTGCACCTCGGCCGGCGGCTCGCCCAGGCGATCTACGTCAGCGAGGAAGGGAAGCGGAAGCAGTCCGGGCCGAAGCTCGTCCACTCCGGCCCGGGGACCGCCCAGAGCTAGCGGACGGAAGGACCCACCGTCACCAGGCCCGCCCCGATGGGACCTCCCCCAGGCCAGCCACGCGCCCGACGCGCGCTCGAGGGGGCGGCCCGATCCCGGCGACCGGAGCCCCCTCGACGCGCCCCAGGCGCCAGCGACCGGCTCCCGAGACAGGTCATGAACCTCAGGGCTCCTCGCCAGCGACTCCCCCGCCTCCCGCCCCGTGCACCGGCCCTCGCGCTGGTGGCCGTCGCCCTCGCCCTGGGGCGGCACGCAGCGGCCGAGGAGTCCGTCCCCGAGCGCTTCAGCCTCCACTACCAGGCCACCGTCGCCACCCAGGCCCATCCGGCCTTCTCCGCCGACTACTCCGGGAAGAACAGCCTCCAGCCGGCCGAGGAGGCCGCCACCTCGGTGGTGATGGACCTGTTCGCCGGGGCGCGCCTCTGGAAGGGGGCCGAGCTCTACCTCCAGCCGGAGCTGGCCGGAGGCCGGGGGCTCTCCTCCACCCTGGGCGTGGCCGCCTTCCCGAGCGGCGAGGTCTACCGCGTCGGGAGCCCCGCGCCGACCGTCATCACGGCCCGGCTCTTCCTCCGCCAGGCCTTCGGGCTGGGGGGTGGGACGGTCACCGTGGAGCCCGGCCCGAACCAGCTGGGCGGGGCGCGGGACCGGGACGCGCTCACCCTCACCCTGGGGAAGGTCGCGACCTCTGACTTCGTGGACGGCGTGCCCCTCTCCAACGATCCGCACACCCGCTTCACGAGCTGGGGCCTCTTCGCCTCGGGGGCCTACGACTACCCGGCCGACACCCACGGGTACACCTGGGGCGTGGCGGCGGACCTGTCGATCGACTGGTGGTCGGTGCGGGCGGGCATGTTCCTCGAGCCCACCACCGCCAACGGCGAGACCCTGGAGTGGAACGTCGGCCTGGCCCGCGGCCTGGTCCTGGAGGGCGAGGCCCGCTACGCCCTCGGCGGCCGGCCGGGCGCCGTCCGGGCCCTCGCCTTCCTGAACGACGCCAACATGGGCAGCTACCGCCAGGCGATCGCCGAGCGGGTCGACGTCGCCGCCACCCGGGCCCACGGCCGGCTGAAGTACGGGTTCGCGGTGAGCGCCGACCAGCAGCTGGGCGACGGGCTGGGGGTCTTCGCCCGCCTGAGCTGGGACGACGGGGCCACCGAGACCTGGGCCTTCACCGAGATCGACCGCTGCCTGGCCGCCGGCCTGGTCCAGGGCGGGGCGCGCTGGGGGAGGGTCCTGGACGAGGCGGGGGTGGCGATCGTGGTGAGCGGCCTCTCCGCCCCGCACCGCGACTACCTGGCCGGCGGGGGCTACGGCTTCATCGTCGGCGACGGGGCGCTCCGCTACGGCCCCGAGGTGCTGGGGGAGGCCTACTACCGGCTCGCGCTCAGCCCGGCGGTGGCCCTGGTCGGCACCTACCAGCCCATCTTCAACCCGGCCTACAACCGCGATCGCGGCCCGGTCCAGGTCTTCACCGGGCGCGCCCACGTCGCCTTCTGAGGGAAGGCGGCCGGGACCCTCGGCGGCTCTCCGTCCCCCCGGTCGCCCGAGCCCCGGGTCCCGGCGCGGGACGCGGGGCTCTCGCCGAGGTGAGCCATGCCGCGCATGGAAGATGCCCCGCACCACCAGGGGCCGCCCACTGCTCCCTCCGGCTCCACCGGCTCCACCTGCTCCTCCTGGTCCTCCTGCCCCTCGTCCGGCTCGCCTGGTTCCGACGGGCGGGCGCAAGGTTCTTTCGAAAGATCCTTGAGGCGCCGTGGACCGGAGGCGGCGAACCGCCCGATCCCACGGGGCTCCCCGGGCGGCACGCGGGATGCTGTGGGCCGCGGGCGTGCCGATTCCCCGCCCCGCCGGCGGCGCCGCCCTCGCGGCGCTCGCCCTGTTCGTGTCGGCCGCGCGCGGCCAGGAGCTCCCCCCGTCGCCCACGCTCCCCGCCCGGCTGGACCTCGACGGCGCCCTCCAGCTGCTCCGGGGGCAGGGGCTCGACGTCCTCGCCGCGGAGGCGGCGATCCAGGCGGCCGAGGGCGAGCTCCGGGTGGCGGGGGCGATCGCCAACCCCACCCTCTCCGGCACCTACGGCCGCTCCTACCCGCGCGGCCGCTGCGTGAACGACGCCGGCAGCCCGGTGTCCTGCGAGCCGCTCTCGGACCCGGCCCTGGGCATCGGGCTCTCCGACAACGCGGCGCTCTTCGACGCCCTCACCGGCAAGCGCGGCCTCCGGCAGGACGTGGCCAAGGCCGCGCTGGCCGCGGCCCGGCTCCAGCGGGACGACGCCCTGCGCACCCTCGAGACCCAGGTGAAGCAGGCCTTCGAGCAGGTGCTCCTCACCCGGGACACGCTCGCCTTCGACGAGGAGGTGGCCGCCGCCCAGGCCCGCATCGCCGCCCTCTCCCGGGCGCGCTTCGAGAACGGCGCCATCTCCGAGGCCGACGTGGCGCGGATCGACACCGCCCGCCTGGAGGCCGACCAGGCGGTGGATGGGGCGCGGGCCGACCTGCGCAACGCCCGGGTGGCGCTGGCCTTCCTCCTCGGCGTGCGCGGCCCGGTCCCCGAGTACGACGTGGTCCCCGGCCCGCTCACCTCCTCGGCGGTGCCGGAGAGGCTGGCGAGCGAGACCCGCGAGTCCCTGCTCGCCCGGGCCCTCGAGTCGCGCCCGGACGTCCTCGCCGCCCAGCGCCAGAAGGACCGGGCCGACGCGGCGCTCTCGCTCGCGCTGCGCCAGCGCATCCCGGACGTCACCGTCTCGGCCAGCTACTTCCAGCAGGGCACCACCAACACCGCGGTCTCCCCCCCGACCTTCGCCCTCGGGCTCTCGCTGCCCCTCCCGCTCTTCTCCCAGCAGCAGGGCGAGGTCCGCCGCGCCGAGGCCGACCAGCGGACGCAGGGGATCGCCCTCGCCCGGGCGCAGGCCTCGGTGGTCTCCGATCTCGAGTCGGCCTGGGCGGGGTACGGCGCCGCCCGGGCGCACCTCGAGCGGATGGAGGGCGGGCTGCTCGAGCGGTCCAAGACCGCTCGCGACCTGGTCACCATCCAGTACCAGAAGGGCGCGGCGTCGCTCCTCGACCTCCTCGACGCCCAGCGGACCTTCATCGCCACCCGGATCGAGTACCTCCAGGACCTGGCCGCCTACTGGAACGCCGTGTTCAAGCTGGAGCAGGCGGCGGGGGTGACCCTCCGATGAGGCGCCTCCTCCCGGCCGCGGCCCCCCTGGCCGCCGCCCTCGCCCTGGCCGGCTGCGCGGGCAGCCGCCGGGCCCCGGCCGAGCCCCCCGAGGACGAGGTCTGGCTCGAGCCGGGGGCCCTGGCGCGCGGCGGGGTCCGGGTGGAGCGCGCCACGGTGCGGGACATCCCCCAGGTCGTCCCCGCCTCGGGCCGGATCGACTTCGACGACCTCCACGTCACCCACGTCTTCTCGCCGGTGACCGGCCGGATCTCCCGGGTGCTCGCCCAGCCCGGCCAGAAGATCCGGAAGGGCACGCCGCTCGTCACCATCCTCTCCCCGGACGTCGGCGCCGCCTTCAGCGACCTGGTCAAGGCGCACGCCGACCTGCTGGCCGCCGAGGCCGACTTCGACCGGCAGCGGCGCCTGGCCGCGCTGCAGGCCAACACCGCGCGCGACGTGGAGGCGGCCGAGGACGTCTACCGCAAGGCGGACGCGGAGTACGACCGCGCCCGGGAGAAGGCGCGGCTCCTGCGCGCCGGCGGCGGCGACGCCGTCACCCAGGAGTACCAGCTCGTCAGCTACCTGGACGGCGAGGTGGTGGCCCGGAACGTGAGCCCGGGCCAGGAGGTCCAGGGCCAGTACTCCGGCGGCCAGGCGGCCGAGCTCTTCACCGTGGGCGACATCCGCCGGGTCTGGGTCCTGGCCGACGTCGCCGCCCGGGACCTCCCCCGCGTCAAGCTCGGCGCGGACCTGGCCGTCCGGGTGATCGCCTACCCCGACCGCGTCTTCCGCGGGAAGGTGGAGTGGATCTCCGACACCCTCGATCCCGCCCTCCGGACCGCCAAGGTGCGCGCCTCCCTGGAGAACGAGGACCAGGCCCTCAAGCCGGAGATGTACGCCCAGGTCGAGCTCGTCGCGGCGCCGAGCACCGCCCTGGCCGTCCCGCGCTCCGCCCTGACGCGCATCGCCGGCCAGTCGTTCGTCTGGGTGCGGATCGGCGAGCGCCCGGACGGGCGCACCGTCTTCAGGCGGCGGCTGGTCAGGACGCCGGAGGGGCGGGGGGAGTGGGCCGAGATCCAGGAAGGCCTCTCGGCGGGCGACGAGGTGGTGGTCGAGGGAGCGGTCGGCGCCGAGGCGCCCACCGGGGAGGCGCTCCTCAGCCGGGCGCAGATCGAGGGGGCGGAGATCGAGGTCGCCCCCGCCGCCACCGTGGACCTCCCCGACGCGGTCTCCCTCGGGGGCCGGCTGGCCTTCGACGACCTGCGCGTCACGCACGTCTTCTCCCCGGTCACCGGCCGGGTGACCCGCGTCCTCGCCAGGCCCGGCGAGCGCGTCCGGCGGGGCGCGCCGCTGGCCGCCATCCTCTCCCCCGACGTGGGCGCGGCCCTCGCCGACCTGGCCAAGGCCGAGTCCGACCAGGCCCAGGCGGAGCACGAGTACCAGCGGCAGAAGGAGCTCTTCGAGGCCAGGGCTGGCGCCCGCAAGGACCTGGAGGCGGCGGAGAGCGCCTGGAAGAAGACCCGGGCCGAGCTGGAGCGGGCCCGGGAGAAGACCAGGCTCCTCCACGAAGGGCAGGTGGACAAGGTCACCCAGGAGTTCATCCTCACCGCGCCCATCGAGGGCGAGGTGGTCTCCCGGGCGGTGTCGCCGGGCACCGAGGTGCAGGGGCAGTACTCCGGCGCCTCGAGCGCGGTGGAGCTGTTCACCATCGGCGACACCGCCGGCCTCTGGGTGCTGGCCGACGCCTACGAGGTCGACCTGCCTCGCATCCACGAGGGCGACCCGGTGGAGATCCAGGTGGCCGCCGCCCCCGGGCGGACGTTCCGCGGGCGGATCGACTGGATCAGCGACGTGCTCGATCCGCAGGTGCGCACGCTCAAGGTGCGCTGCGCGATCGAGAACCCGGACCGCCTCCTCAAGCCGGAGATGTACGAGGCGGTCACCGTCCACGTACCCGGGCGGCGCGTGGTGACCGTGCCCCGCCAGGCGCTGCTCCGGGTGGGGGAGGAGCGGCTGGTGATCGTCGCCAAGGACGCCCGCGCCGACGGGAGCGTCCCCTTCGAGCGGCGGGTGGTGCTGGCCGACGAGGGGCGCGCCGACGGGCCGGTCGCCATCCAGGGCGGGCTCGCCGGCGGCGAGCGCGTGGTGATCCGGGGCGCGATCCTCGTGCTGGGCGCCTTCTAGGAGCGACGGTTCATGGTCCAGCGCATCGTCCAGTTCGCCCTCCGCTACCGGGCGGTGATCCTGCTGCTCGCCGCCGGCCTGACCGTGGGCGGCCTGGTCGCCTTCCGCGAGCTCCCGGTGGAGGCCTACCCGAACCCGGTCCCGCCCCTGGTCGAGGTGATCGTCCAGCCGCCCGGCTGGAGCGCGGAGGAGGTGGAGCGCTACGTCACCATCCCCCTGGAGATCGGGCTGGCGGGCATGCCCGGCCTGGACCACGTCCGCAGCCAGTCGCTCTACGGCCTCGGCGACGTGAAGTGCTACTTCGGCTGGGGCGTCGACTACGGCGCCGCCCGCCAGGAGGTGATCAACCGGCTCCAGTTCATCCAGCTGCCCCAGGGGCTCCAGGCGCAGCTCTCCCCCTGGAACGCCATCGGCGAGATCTTCCGCTACCGGGTGAAGGGGAAGGGCTACTCGCTCCAGGAGCTCAAGACCGCGGCCGACTGGATCCTGGAGAAGCAGTTCAAGCAGGTGCCGGGGGTGATGGACGTCACCACCTTCGGCGGCGAGACCCGCGAGTACCACGTCGAGGTGGACCCCATCCGCCTGCGGGCCCGCGGCGCCACCCTCGGCCAGCTCACCCAGGCGCTCGCCAACGGCAACCAGAACGTGGGCGGGCAGCGGGTGACGCTCGGCGAGCAGTCCTACACCATCCGCGGCATCGGGCTGATCGGCTCGCTCGAGGACGTCCGCCAGATCGTGGTGCTGGAGCAGAAGGGCGTCCCGGTCCGCGTCGGGGACGTGGCCGAGGTCTCCATCGGCCACGCCCCGCGGCTCGGCGTGGTCGGGCTCGACCAGGAGGACGACGTGGTCCAGGGCACCGTCCTGATGCGATACGGGGCCGAGACCCACGCCACCCTGGAGGGCGTCTACCGGCGGCTCGAGCTCATCCGCAAGAACCACCTCCTGCCGCCCGGGATGGAGCTCGAGCCGTACTACGACCGCTCGAGCCTCATCTCCCTCACCACCCGCACGGTGATGGAGAACCTGCTCGTCGGGATGGTCCTCGTCACCCTGGTCCTGATCGCCTTCCTGGGGAGCGCGCGGGCCGCCCTGGTGACGGCGGTGAACATCCCGCTCGCCCTCCTGGTGGCCTTCATCGGCATGGTGGCGAGCGGCACCCCGGCCAACCTGATCTCGCTCGGCGCCGTCGACTTCGGGATCGTCATCGACTCCACGGTGATCATGGTGGAGAACCTGTACCGGCACCTGGGGAGCCACGGGCACGGCCCCATCTCCTTCCGCATCCGGCAGGCCGCCGGCGAGGTGGGCCGGCCCATGGCCTTCTCCACCCTGATCATCGGCGTGGCCTTCCTCCCGCTCTTCACCATGCGCGGCGTCTCCGGGGTGATCTTCGGCCCCATGGCGCTCACCTACGCCTTCGCCATCGCCGGCGCGATCGTCCTCGCGGTCACCCTCACCCCGGTGCTGGCCCGCCGGTTCATCCCGGTGAACGAGGAGGAGAAGGACACCCTCCTCATGCGGGCGCTCTCGCGCGTCTACAACCCGCTCTTCGACGCGGCCCTGGCCCACCCGCGCCTGGCGCCGGTGATCCCGCTGGTCCTCATCGGCCTCACCCTGGCGCTCTTCCCCCTCCTCGGCTCCGAGTACATGCCCAAGCTCGAGGAGGGGAACTTCTGGATCCGGGCCACCCTCCCGCGCTCCATCTCGCTCGAGGAGTCGGCCCGGCACGTGGGCAAGCTCCGCGCCGTGCTCCGCGGCCACCCCGAGGTGGTGCGGGTGGTCTCGCAGCTCGGGCGCCCGGACGACGGGACGGACGTGGCCGGCTTCAACAACGTCGAGCTCTTCGCCCCCCTGCGCCCCTACGGCGAGTGGCCGCGCGGGCTCACCAAGGAGAAGCTCACCGACCGGCTCGCCCAGGAGCTGGAGGAGGCGCTCCCCGGGGCGGTGTTCAACTTCTCGCAGTACCTCTCGGACAACGTCGAGGAGGCGCTCTCCGGGGTGAAGGGCGAGAACAGCGTGAAGGTGGTGGGGCCGGACCTGGTGAAGAACGAGGCCACCGCCGACGCCATCGTCGACGTCATGGGGCAGGTGAAGGGGGTGAAGGACCTCGGGCTCTACAGCTCGATGGGCCAGCCCTCGATCCGGATCGTCCCGGACCGCGAGCTCTGCGCCCGCTACGGCCTGAACACCGGGGACATCGAGGCGGTGGTGCAGGCGGCCGTCGGCGGACAGGCGGTCACCCAGGTCTACGAGGGGGAGCGGAGCTTCGCCCTCACCGTCCGCTGGCTCCCCCGGTACCGGGACAGCACCGACGCCATCCGCCGGATCACCGTCGCCACCCCCTCGGGCAGCCAGATCCCGCTCGCCCAGCTCGCCTCCCTCACCGAGGAGGAGGGGCCGTCGGTGGTCTTCCGGGAGGACGGGAGCCGCTACGCGCCGGTGAAGTTCTCCGTCCGCGGGCGCGACCTGGGCTCGACCATCGACGACGCCGCCCGCCAGATCGCGGCCAAGGTGCGCCTGCCGCCCGAGACCCACCTCGAGTGGGCCGGGCAGATCAACGAGCTCCGGGAGGCGATGGGGCGACTGGCCTGGATCATCCCGCTCTCCCTGGTGGTGATCGGGTTCCTGGTCTACGCGGCGGTGAAGACCGCGGTCGACACCCTGCTCGTCCTCCTCTCCATCCCGGTGGCCTGCACCGGCGGGCTCCTGGCGCTCCTCATCGCCGGCGAGCCCTTCTCGGTCTCGGCGGCGATGGGGTTCGTCTCCATCTTCGGGATCGCCATCCAGGACGCGATCCTGGTGGTCACCTACGCCCAGCGGAAGTGGGCGGAGGGGCTCGACCTGGTGGAGGGAGCCCGGGCCGCGGCGAGGCAGCGGTTCCGGGCCGGCCTGATGACCACCCTG